>NZ_JACUZX010000059.1:0-4497 GCF_014851575.1 Rhizobium sp. RHZ02 | reverse complement strand
TCGCGTCTGGCGCCGGTCAGCTTGGCGGTACCAGTACACAGAGCCAGCCAGGTCAAAATCCGCTTCTTACCGCTTTGGGGTACGGCACAACTGGCGCCGGCCTCCTCGGCTCTTTCTTCTGAGGGTAGACAATGGCGATTTTCCCCACTCTCGGCAATCAAGTGCTTCCTTCCTGGTTCGCTAACAACGACCAGCCGTTCAATAACTCCAACACGCTCCTCAGCGTTGGTCTCGGTCTCCTCAGCGGCAAGACTGCACAGGATCAGGTTGGGCAGGCTGCATCCAATCTCTATAATGCGAGGCAGGACGGGCGAACCTATAACCGCACCCTGCAGTTCCTGAAGCAGAACAACCCCGATCTTGCGCAGGCCGTTGAGGCTGGCGCCCTTGGGCCTGCTGACGCGTACAAGGAATACTATCGGCAGAAACTGGAGGCACAGCAGCCCCGCAATAGCCTCATGGCCGTTGGCAAGAACCTGTATGATTTCCAGAACGGACAGTGGATATCCCCCCCTGCTTCGATAGCTGCGAGCGACGAGGAATGGGGACTGACGCCGGTATGGGGACAAGATGGCAGCGGCAAGACCGTGCTCGGGCAGGTCTCTAAGACTGGCAAATTCAAGCCTCTCGATACCGGCAACTTCACCCCCACGCCAGTTATCCAGAACATCGACACTGGCACGGCAATCATCGGGCGCAACAGTCGAACCGGAGCAGAAGTCACGAATACGCCGAAGGATGTCGCAGGCGCCGCCAACCAGAAGGCCGTTGGTGAGGGGCAAGGAGCAGCAACGGTGTCTCTTCCGGGCGCAACGCAGCTTGCGACCCAGATCGACCAGCAGATCAATGATCTCAAAACAGATCCGTATCTGCCTAGCATGGTTGGGTCAGTCCCATATACGGGCGGGATGATACAGAGAGACGATCTCCCCGACCGGTCGCCTGAATCGCAGCGCGTCCGATCGAAGATCAACCAGCTTAAAGGCGGATCGTTCCTTCAGGCCAGGCAGATGCTCAAGGGCGGCGGTGCAATCACAGATTTCGAAGGCCAAAAAGCCGACAATGCATTCAACCGCATGAACACGGCGCAGAAACTCGAGGACTTCAACGCAGCGCTAGACGACTTCAATGATGCGGTTAAGGCCGGTGTTGCGAAGCTCCAACAGCAGTCGCAGGGGAACTTCACTGGTGGCCAACCTTCTGCTGCGCCCGCTGCGGCCTCTCGCACTGGCCGTACATCTTCCGGCATTCAGTTCTCCGTGGAGCCATAAATGGCAACATTGAACATCCAGGGTAAGCGCGTGAAGGTGGACGACTCGTTTCTCCAGCTTTCGCCCGAAGAACAGGCAAAGGCTGTCGAAGAAATTGCCGGACAGATCGGCGTTTCTGCTGAACAGTCAGAGCAGCAGAAGCCGACGCCGAGCGGCCGTCACCTGACCTATGAGGAAGGCTTGGCCGCAATGGATGCCGAAGGCGCCAACGGCGCGGTTGGCACTGGCATGATGGGCGCGCTTGAAGGCGTTCCTGTCATCGGTCCATACGCCAAAAGCGGGCTGCAGAAGCTTTCTGCCGGCATATCATCGCTGATCGACGGCGAGAACTACGACACGAACCTGAAACAGGCTCAGGCACTCACCGACGAGGCGCAACGGGCTCATCCTGGCATCAACACGACTGGGCAGGTGGCTGGTGCAGTCGGCAGCATGATCCCGCTCGGTGCTACCGGTCTCGGCGCTCGCGCTCTTGGTATCACCGGCCCTTCACTCGGCGGTAGGCTGGTCGCATCTGGACTATCGAGTGGTGCTATTTCTGCGGCCGATACTGCAGCTCGCGGCGGTGATCTTCATGACGCCGGATGGAGCGGCTTGATCGGTGGCGGCATCGGGACCGCTATCCCAGTCGTCGGGGCTGGCATCGAGGCAGGCATCCGAGGGGTTGCGGGACGCGCGGCTCCGATGATTTCCGCTATCACCAATCCGGAAAGGGAATCTCTCCGTAGGGTTGGCGTTGCCGTGTCGCGAGATGCGGCCGCAAATCCTGCTGGAGTACTGACGGCGGCAGATGAAGCAACGGCTCGCGCGGCTAATATTCCTCTGGTCAATGCTGATAGGGGCGGAGAAGTTACGCGCGCTCTTGCTCGATCGGCGGCAAACCAGTCTCCAGAGGCTCGTGCAGGCATCGAGAAGGTAGCCAGTGACCGCTTTGGTGGGCAGGGGCAGCGTGCCGTTGATTTCCTCAAGAAGGTCACGAACGGGAACGTTGACGACCTGGCGTTACAGGAGCAGTTGAAGCGGACGGCTCAAGCAGTGAACCGGCCAGCCTATAAGGCTGCCTTCAGTGATCCTGCGGCGCAGCAGGTGTTTACGCCGCGCATCCAGCAACTGATGCAGTCCCCCTCTTTCCGACAGGCAATCGACTCTGTCCCAGCTAGGAGTGCTGACCGTGGCGCCGTTCAGGGGTTCAAGGAGATCGGGAACCCGTTTGTGAAGAATAGCCAAGGGGCCTATGCGCTCAGGCGCTCGGCCAACGGGACTACCGTCTCTCCTAATCTGGAATTCTGGAACCAGGTCAAGATCAACCTGGATGAGCAGATCAGCGTTGCGAAGCGAGCCGGCAACAACACGCTGACCTCCGATCTGACGGGCCTGAAAAATGCCCTAGTCTCCGATCTCGATAACGTTGTTCCGGCATATCAGACGGCTCGCGCCGGGGCTTCGGCATTCTTTGGGGCAGAAGACGCATTGGAAGCTGGTAGGAAGTTCGCCACAACGCCACGCGGCATTCCTGAAGCCAAGAAGGCATTTTCCAAGTTCACTGCTCCGGAACGAGAAGCATTTGCAACTGGATACGCGTCCGAGCTTATCGACCGCATCAAGTCGGTTGGGGACCGAACGAACGTCATCAACTCCGTGTTCAAGAACCAATCTTCTCGCGAATCCATCGAACTCGCTCTTGGTCCGCAGCGGGCGCGGGAGATTGAGGCATATGTGAGGGTTGAAGACCTCGCAGACCGCCTTCGTGGCGCCATGGGTAACTCCACGACAGCACGCCAGCTTGTCGAGCTTGGAATCGGTGCTGGTGGCGGTTATGCGCTCACGGGTGGCGACTGGAAAGGCGCCCTCTCTGGTGCTCTGGCACTTAAGGGCGCTCGCTATCTCGGAGAACGGGCCGACGCGAAGGTTATGGAGAACGTCGCCAAGCTCCTCACCAGCAACAATCCCGCAAACCTCCGCCTAGCTGTTCAGCAGGCGTCGAAGAGCCCAGCGTATATGCGTGCACTCGATAGCTTGAGCAACAAGCTTGGCGCTCCGGTGCGCGGTCTAGCAATTGGGGCTCAGTGAAACCAGCCACGGCTCCAGGCGGCTAGCTCCGGAACCCAATGGGCCTTCATCCACCATCCGATAGGGATAAGCACTGCTGCGGCGATGAAGTAGCTGATTACAGCGATCGCGTCGGGCTTAGGCGTCTCGTTCAAGTTGAAATCCTCGTTTGGGTGTGCCGCCCACGCGCAAAATAGCTGAATTTTTCCCAACATCCAAGTGAGGTTCACATGGCATCTCGCCAGCGTGAGTTCTATAGCCGCGCCTATGGTCAAGCCAGGGCGGCGGGGCTCCCCGATGCACAGGCTCGCCTTGCTGCATCCCAAGCCGCTCTTGAGACGAACTTCGGCCAGAACTCCGTTGGCAACAACTATTTCGGCATCAAGGCCGGCAGCTCGTGGAATGGCCCATCTGTCACGGCCAACACGTGGGAAGACTACGGCAATGGGCCGGTGAGGGAACAGGCGGCATTCCGGTCATACGAAGACCCCGCCGATAGCTTCAGGGACTGGCAATCAACCCTCGGGCGCAAGTGGGGCGGCGCTCTCACGGCTCCCACGCTCGATGATGCCGTAGAGGGCCTGAACTACGGTCGCCCCGGTGGCTATGCGACAGACCGCAACTACGGATCCAAGATCCGCTCCATCGATCGCCGCTATGGCATGGAAGTCGGGTTTGACGCCACTCCTCCGAGAGATATCCCGACGCCGACGCCTGCACCTGACCTCAGAGGCATTCTTAGCGCCCCCGAGCCCGTAAGCCCTGCCGAATATGCTGCTTACAGCTCCCCCCTCACTTCCGTCCAACGCGCTCCATTGAAGGACGTAGACATGCGTGTCCAGCAGCCCACCATGCAGACCCTCCCAGAACTGAGCTACAACAGGTTTGCGACGACACCCTTCGACGAGGCCCGCTTTGCAGCAGCCCCCGGCGCAGCAGGCAAGAACGCCCTCCGCCGTGGTCTCCTCGACCAGCAGCTTGACGCAGGCATTCTCCCGTCGCTCGACAATCCTGCCTATGCCGCGATGGCTCAGCCCGACGTACCATTAGCGAGCGCCTATGCAGAGCCCGCCTCGATCAAGACGGCTGCCGTCCAGCCCCCCGCCTTCGACGCACAGCCTGGACTCTCCGGTGGGCTTCTCTCACCTCAAGAGCAGCGAGCGGTTGCAGCACAGCG
>NZ_JACUZX010000058.1:0-4586 GCF_014851575.1 Rhizobium sp. RHZ02 | reverse complement strand
ATCCTTCGGCACCAGACTGTCGAGCGTCACCATCTCAAGAGCCGTCTGGGTGGGGGCAGGTTTCTTCAACATGTCCCAATGAATCACAAACCCCCAGACGGTGCCAGGGGTTTGTCAGCAATCTGAGCCCGGCATCAGCCGGGCTCTTAAGTACTTGGCAAGCTTAGTTGAGGCGGCTCTTGACCTGACCGACCGCGTCGCTGAAGAGTTCGGACCGAACCTTCGTGTCGGCCTTCTTTGCCAGAACATTTTCGGCAGCAGCGATTGCCAGATCGACGGCAGCGGAACGCACCGCCTTCATCGCATCGGCTTCCGCCTGCTTGATCTTCTGCTCGGAAACCGTCGTGCGGTTTGCGACGAATTCTTCCGTCTTCTTCTTGGCTTCGGCGGTCAGCATTTCGGCCTCGCGCTCGGCTGCAGCAACGATGTGTGCAGCTTCAGCTTCGGCTTCCTTACGCTTGCGCTGATATTCGGCCAGTAGGTGCTGGGCTTCTTCGCGCAGGCGCTTGGCTTCCGAGAGCTCGTTGCGGATCTGATCGGCGCGGTCGTCCAGCGACTTGGCCATCATGCCCGGAACCTTGAGGTAAACAACCAGCGCCAGGAACAGGACAAGGCCGACAAATGCGAAGAATGTTGCGTCGAATGCAAATTCCATCGATCAAGCCCCCTTCTTGATATCAGCGACTGCGGCGGCAACATCTGCCTTTGCCGAGGTGCCGATCAGCTGCTCTACGACAGCCGTTGCTGTTTCTTCGGCGATGGTGCCGACGTCAGCGAATGCTTTCGCCTTAATGTCTGCGATGCGACCTTCGGCAGCCTTGAGCTTTTCGGCCAGACCTGCTTCCACGGCCTTGCGGTCGGCTTCCGCCTTCAGCTTGGCAGCGTCGCGGGCGGCTGTGCCAATCGCGTTCGACTTGGCGCGCGCGGCGGCCAATTCGGCTTCGTAAGCGGCAACATCGGCGTCCGCTTCCGCCTTCAGGCGGCCTGCCTCATCGAGGTCCTGCGAGATGCGGTTGTGACGCTGCTCGAGGATATTGCCGATGCGCGGCGCGATGACCTTTTGCATGAGCACGAAGAAGACGACAAACGTAATTGCCAGCCAAAGCAGCTGCGAAGCGTAGGTCGTCGAATCGAAAGGCGGAAACACGCCGCCACCATGATGCTCGGCTGGTACGCCGGTCTCGGTGTGGACATCGCCTGCTGCCGGGGCGGCATGCGTGTCTGTACCGGTTGCTGCACCAGTTTCTGCGGTTCCCGCCGGGGCCTCTTCGGCGTAAGCCGGGGTCACAAAAAACATGCTCACCTCCAGGTGTACTGCAAATGCAAAGGATCACGGCATGCGGACTGCAGGCCGTGATCCTTCAATGCGCCTGTATTAAACGGCGAAGAGCAGGAGGAGAGCGACGAGCAGCGAGAAGATGCCCAGAGCTTCCGTAACGGCGAAGCCGAAAACCAGACGGCCGAACTGGCTGTCAGCAGCAGACGGGTTGCGCAGAGCGCCGGACAGGTAGCTGCCGAAGATGTTGCCGAGGCCGAGAGCCGTACCGGCCATACCAAAGCAAGCCAGACCTGCACCGATGAACTTTGCTGCTTCCGCTTCCATGTTGAACTCCTTTGAAATGGTTGTGTTGCGGCGAAATTGACTGACGCCGGAGGGACGTCAATGTCGGTATCCCTTAGTGGCCACCCGGATGGATCGCGTCATTGAGGTACATGCATGTCAGCACCGCAAAGACGTAAGCCTGGAGGAAGGCGACGAGGAACTCGAGACCGGTCAGGGCGACCGTCATAATCAGGGGAAGAACGGCTCCACCAACACCGACCGCACCCAGCGCTCCAAGCGAGGCAACGAAGCCTGCGAACACCTTCAAGGTGATGTGACCAGCCAGCATATTGGCGAAAAGACGAACAGAGAGCGAAATCGGGCGGGACAGGAAGGAAATGATTTCGATCGACACAACAAGGGGCAGAAGAATGCCAGGAACGCCTTGCGGGACAAAAACATTCAGGAAGTGGAAGCCGTGCTTATAAAAGCCGTAGACGAGAACCGTGCCGATAACGAGCAGCGCTAGCGCGAAGGTGACGATGATCTGGCTGGTGACCGTAAAGAAGTACGGGAACATGCCGAGCAGGTTTGCCGTCAACACGAACATGAAGAGCGAGAAGACCAATGGGAAGAACTTCATCCCCTTGGATCCGGCGCCTTCCTTCAGCATGTTGGCGATGAACTCGTAGGACATCTCCGCAACCGACTGTGAGCGGCCCGGCACGATCGCCCGGTTGGACGTCGAGAAATACAGGAAGCCGGCGGCAACGGCAGCGGACGCCACCATGAAGAGCGATGCATTCGTAAACGAGAAATCAATTCCGCCGACTTCGATCGGCACAATCTTCTGGATCAGGAACTGATGGGTCGGATCGTTAGACACCGCTTGTTCTCTCTATCTTTAGCCCGCGCGAGACGGGATTATTGCACTGGATCGAACGCCGGAGCGCCCTGCCCTATTTTCCACCATCCTGGCGCTCGGTAGGATCCGGTTTTGCAACCTTCCCCGCAGCGCGCAGAACGTTCAATACGCCGGCACAAAACCCAAGAAGAAGAAGAACGATCAATCCCCAAGGCGCCGTACCGACAAAACGGTCGAGGAGATAGCCAAGAACGGCGCCTACGACGATAGCGGAGATGAACTCGCTCGAAAGCTTCATCGCCTGGGCATAACCTTTGCGGCTTGCCTCGGCGCTGGCTTCGATAGCCTCTTCCTTCCCTGCTTCTACGCGCTTGGTTGCGAGTTTCGCTTCCAATTGCGCACGGCGCTTCTCAAGACTTTCCTCGCGGTCTTCCGCCATGGTGCTCTCCTCCGCCAGCCGCTGTCCGCGATCCCGCTACCCCGGTTTTCCGGACAACGACCCCAAGGTTTGAGAACCTTTCGGCCCGTTTTGAAGTCGCGCGCAACATAGTTTTAGCAAAAAGCATAGTCAAGGCGTGAGCGGTGGATGTCCAGCCATAAAATAGGCGATAAAAAACATGGGCTTAGGCCGATCTTGGCGCACTTATCCAAAATCGACCGAAAGAATCCGCTTTCCTGTGCTGCCAAGAGACGCAAAATCGCGTCAGGATTGGCTTTTTCCTCAGCTCCAACCGCCGCCATAGGTGCGATAGAAGACGTGCAGGCCGATGCGGCCGACCTTTTCCATGGTCTTTGCCCATTTCGGACGAACATAGACGGCATGGTAGTGCGTGGCGGAGCCAACCTGCGGGAGCCAGATCTTGCCGGCGGTGACCGCCATCGCGACTTCGCGGGCGATTCTCCAGTGATACTGCGAGTTCACCCGGTCCTTGATGTTGTCGCAGGCAAAGGAGAACTGGCATCGGTTGCGCCAATCCTCGTTCTGGTAGACGACGCCGCAGATCGTCTTCGGGTAGGCCGGATTGCGGACGCGATTGAGAATGACCTGCGCGACGGCGGCCTGCCCCTTCACCGTTTCGCCACGCGCTTCGAAATAGATGCCGGATGCCAGGCACTGCTGCTCGGCCGCCGAAAACACCGAGGGCGCCAAGATGCTTGCGGCCCAGGCGTGATCCCGCGGGCCGATCTGCGGCACGAAGCGGCCGTCGTCGGCCTTGTCGGTGAGAATCGAATCGAACGGCGACTGACGGGAGTAGTCGGGAGCGGACGGCGCATAGGCCGTCGCCAGCACGTCAGCCTTCGCGTTGGTCACGAGACCAGCCAGCATGGGCGAGACGCCGCGGTCCGGCTTGGGCGGTTCCTTCTTATAGAAATTGGTCGCGATCTGGATTTCCTTGCCCTTGATCTTCGGCTTCACGAAGGCGGATTTGTCCTTCAGGTCGAAGGTGGGCTGAAAGAGCAGGCGCGTTCGCTGGAGAATGGACCCGGCGGAAAAGTCCTTCGGCGGCTGCACCGTTTCGACAGCAACGACGCGGCCTTTCTTGGCCGGGCGATTGACGCGGTCCTCGTCCGACGTCGCCTCGTGTCCCTTGTCCTTCGCCATGAATGCGACCTTGCGGCCGTCGGGCAAAACCATGCCGGCCCCGGCAGCAATCGTGCCCGTGACTACGGGATCGGCAAAGGTCAGCTCAGCCTGATGGATCGAACCTGCCGGCGAATTGGTTAGAACCATGCGCCAGTTTTCCCTACCCTGGTCGAGGCCGGCAAGCAGAGCCGCGAGGTCGGCATGCGACGCCATCGTCGGTGACATCAGCCACCCGCAAACGCCGAAGAGCGCGGGTGAACTCCAATTTTGAAGCAAGAGGCGCAGCTTGCCACGGGAAGGGCTATTTCGACGCAACGCGAGACTCCGGCATGAGACGCATGAACATGCCGTTGAAAATGTCTCATTAACCTTGATGCTTGGTTAATGCCGTGGCCCTCCGGAGACGAAAGATTAGCGCGAGGGAAAATAAAAAAGCAACGGTGTTAGGCGTCAATCACCGTTGCTAGATAGTCTCTCATTTTGGCATTGAGGATTATGATCATCCTTCGCATGACCGCGACGAGAGCGACCTTTCCGGGCTTTCCTTTCGCTCTCAGTCGTTCGAAGACGGCCTTCATGGCTGGATCGAAGCG
>NZ_JACUZX010000057.1:0-4679 GCF_014851575.1 Rhizobium sp. RHZ02 | reverse complement strand
CGCTGTGCTGCAACCGCTCGCTGCTCTTGAGGTGAGAGAAGCCCACCGGAGAGTCCAGGCTGTGCGTCGAAGGCGGGGGGCTGGACGGCAGCCGTCTTGATCGAGGCGGGCTCTGCATAGGCGCTCGTAACCGTGGGGTCAACGTAATCTGGCTGCTGCATCGCCGCATAGGCCGGATTGTCGAGCGAAGGGAGAATGCCGGCGTCAAGCTGTTGGTCGAGGAGACCGCGACGGAGTGCGTTCTTGCCTGCTGCGCCGGGGGCTGATGCAAAGCGGGACTCGTCGAAGGGTGTCGTCGCGAACCTGTTGTAGCTCAGTTCGGGGACGGTCTGCATGGTGGGCTGCTGGACACGCATGTCTACGTCCTTCAATGGGGCGCGCTGGACGGAAGTGAGGGGGGAGCTGTAGGAGGCGTATTCTGCAGGGCTGATGGGCTCTGGAGTGTTCAGGATGCCCACAAGGTCTGGGGGCCTTGACGTGGGCGTCGGCGCGTTCGGGATATCAGCCATTGGCGTGTAGCTGTTAAGAAGACCGGCGCTGACCGGGTTTCCGTAAGCATCCGTCACCCGACCGGGGCGATACCCCTCCACCCGCTGCATCGAATCGAGCAATGAACCTCGCTGGTCCTCATCGAGGCTGGAGAGTGGCGTGTCTGGGGTGACGCCAGCATCTCGTGCTATTCTGCTGTAGTAGCCCCGCGTGTCGTTCTCAAAGCTAGGAGCATATTGCGTGATCGCCCCCGCAATAGTCTTGTCGGCGTACCTTGGGCTATCGAACAGAAGCGAGGATTTAGCCTGCCTGCCCGCCTCATAGGACGGGAAAACGGCAAAGCGCCCATCAGTCCCGATAGCGCCCTTCGACCGCGCGAAATCCCCATATTCAAGGTTTCCGGGGTTGTTGTTTCGCCAGTTTCTTGTGCCACTCAGGGTATACGTGTTACCATCTGATGCGCGCACCTGCGTCCAGCCCGGGCCAGCCGCGACAACCTCACGGATTTCCATGCGCTACCTCGTTGCTTTTATGCTGATTTCGTCCGCCGCGATGGCCGACGATGTGGATGCTCTGAAAGAGCGGTTTTACGAGAACCATGCCGCTTGCCGGATGGGCGAATTCAACGGAAAGCCAATCTCACAAGCAGATTCCGACAAGGCTTGCGGCCAGCTTGACCGCCTTGCTGTCGTTCTCAAGAAGGCCCACCAGTGTTGGGATAAGTCGGAACTCGTTTGGAGCCCATGCAAGTGAAACAACCTCACCCGCTTCTTGCAGCCGCAGGCCTTATTGGTGGAACTCTGGCTGTGGGCTATCAGCGCCAGAACCCAGGAATGACGTTTGATTGGCGCGATTACACCATGTTTGTGGTGTTCGGCCTTCTTCTCTACTGGCTCCTGAAGCCGTCGAAGAGCAGCGAATAGATTACTGCTGCTGCGACTGGACGAGCGCACCGCTTCCGACGATTGCCGACGTGCGCCCTAACAGAGCCCTGACAGCCTGAGATTTCTGCTCAGAGCTGAGGCGAGCCTGTTCGATGCGCTGAAGCTCGTTGGTGATCTGCGCCCGAACCTCTGGCGATGTCGTCATCAGGCGCTTGGCGATGTTATCGGCAACCTGCGGCGTGAGACCCCCGAGCATGCGAAGGCGAGAGCCGACGAACTGCAACGCCGCCGGGACAATCCCCTGAGTGACTGCGGTCTTGGCCGTGTTAAAGCCGTCTGCCGCGCCTCCGGTCTCGAACATGTCGGCCATCTGGCGCGCCGTGGTCGAGTTGCCGCGCACCGCGTCGTAGGTCGAGCGCTTCTTGGCTTCCGCAAAGATGGCCTGCCGGAAGGTCTTGAACTGCGCATCGTTGTCGAACAGCGCGCGGAGGTTCTTGACCTGCTGGCGGTTGCTGAAGAATTTCAGGATAGCGTTGTTGGTGAAACCTGCTTGGTCGATCGAGTTGCGAATCCATTCAGCAGCCCCAGCCCGCGCGGCTTCCTTCTCTGCCGGCCCCATGGCAGCCAGCCCGCGACGAACGGATTCCGGGGACTGGGCCATTGCCCCACGCCCAAACTCAAGCGCCTTATCGAGCGACTGCTGTCCACCCCAGATCTTGCGAGCCTGCCCATAGACAGGATTTTGTGCGTCGAGCTGCTCAAGTAGGCGGTTCTTCAGGTTGTTGATGATGCGACCGTCGTTCGTCACCTTCTTGGTGATGCTGTCGGTCTCGGCGTCTACCATGTCATCAAGAGCGGTCTTGATATATTGCCATGCTCGCTGATCAGGAACGCGCTTGAACGTCGCCGTGCCGTCGTCCGCGATATTGACGAACATCTGCTTAAACGGAACCTGCTCATTCGCAGCAAGCTCTTCAGCCTTCGCCAGAGCACGGCGACCCGCAGGCGTGTTTATGATGCCCTCAAGCTCCTTGGTGAAGTGGATAGGCGTCTTCTCGGCTTCTTTGAAGAGAGGAGCGGCAAGACGCTTCGCAGTGTCGGCAATCTCGTCCTTCGCCGCCAGATAGCCGTCAGGATCGGCTAGCGTCTGCCCTACGACGTTCTTCAGGCGGTCACCCTGCCCCAACTGGCGCAAGGCAAGCTGCGAGGCAACGCGGGAGCGCGCTGGGCCGGGAATGTTAGTCGTGGTGCGCAGAAGATCACGCGTGGACGAGCCGCCGACATCAGCGAGCGACAGCCCCTCGCGGGCCGCGCGGTTAGATGCCTGCTCTACCGTCATACCTGCATTGTTGAGGCGTTCGGCAATCTTTCCGGCGCCATAGCCAGACGGGTTGACGCGAGCGCGCACAGCATCAGCCACCGGCTTCAGCACAGCACCGCCGACCGTCTTGCCAACACCAAGCGCAGCCGGGACCGCAGCACCGAATGCCAATCCAGTCGCCGCGCCTTGCCCGATATCCGTATCGTGTCCTGCCGCCTGTGCAGCGCCGACAGCAGCACCCTGCGCGCCGCCCTTGATTACACCCCCGGCAAAGCGGCCGAGCTTCGCCAGCGTGCCAGGATTGGCGACAACGCCAGCCTGTGCAGGGAGAAGGCGCGGGAGCATGAGAGCCGCCGTCACATCAGCCCCATAGGCAGCAGAGCCGGCTCGATCCCGAGCGTTCTGCGTGCCTTGGCGGTTTGCGGCTAGCTCTTCCTCATAGGTCTTGTCTGTGAAAGGCGCGCGAATAGCCGCAGCAGCCTTGTCACCGAAGCCGAAGGTCAAGTCGTCCCCGATGATGTTGCCGATGTCTTGGGCTGCAATAATCGGCTTCTGCCATGTCGGGCGCTGGTCATAGAGTGCCTTGGCAGGGTTCTGCGTCATAGCCGACAGTTCGGAGCGCAAACCCTTCTGGCTGTCGTCATCGGCAGCTGGCTGCTCCACCTGTGCCTCGTCTTGCTTTGCAGGCGTTATGCCGATCTGGGTCGCGATCTCGTCAACGGTCTTAGCCTGATCCTCCGGGGAGAGGCTCAGGAAAGAGTCGTCAACGGTGACGCGCTTCCCCTGAATGTTAAGAGTTGCCATTTATTGGCCCTCGACCGAGAACTGGATGCCGGACGACGTGCGACCGCCCTTGTTGCTCATGCCACCCTGCGGCTTGTAGAAGTCACCGCCCCGAAGCTGGTCTGCGCGCTGCTGGTTGAGTGCGAGGCGGTTGTTTGCTAGCGCCTTGGCCCGTTCAAGGATCTTCTTGCGAACCGGAGGCGGTTTGCTCGACGATGCCTGAAGTTCGAGGAGGATAGCGCGCTCTCCTTCAGTCGGGTTTCCGCCGAAGATGGTTTTCAACTGGCTCAAAGCGCCCTGCTGCACCAGATTGTCGTATTCCGTGGTTGCCGCTGAGCTTTCCGGCGACGAAAGAGCATCCGGAACGGCCCAATCAGGCAGATTATTGCCCAGCGTGGCACGCGTCCCAGTGAACCAGCCGGAATTGGCCTTGTCATTGATAGTCATCGCCTGATCTAGAAGCCCGATCGCGGATTTGTTGGTCGAAATCGCGTCATCAGCATCAAGAATGGCCTTCTTGTCGGTCGTCGTGAGCGGCTGCGCGTCTTCCCTTGGCATTTTGCCGGTGAGGACGAAGGCCTGATAACGCGGGTCGCCAGGATCGAGACCGAGGCGATTTGCGGCGTTGGCGCGGTTGGAATAGTCATCCATTCCACCAGCCTTCTCAGCCTTCCCGAGCGGGCTGAAGACACCGGTTTCGTTGTCATAGTTGCCGTAGGTGCCATCTGGCAGCGTCTGGAACGTGAAGTTCCGCACTGGCTTCTGTGCCTCCAGCTTTTGCCGATAATACTCCTTGTAGGCGTCAGCCGGTCCAAGGGCTCCAGCCTCCACGGCCTGCGCCAGATCCGGGTTGTTCTGCTTCAGGAACTGAAGGGTGCGGTTATAGGTGCGCCCGTCCTGCCGCGCGTTATAGAGATTGGATGCGGCCTGCCCGACCTGATCCTGTGCCGTCTTACCGCTGAGAAGGCCAAGGCCAACGCTAAGGAGCGTGTTGGAGTTGTTGAACGGCTGGTCGTTGTTCGCGAACCACGAAGGCAGCGTCTGATTGCCGAGAGTGGGGAAAATCGCCATTGTTTACCCTCAGAAGAAAGAGCCGAGGAGGCCGGCGCCAGTTGTGCCGTACCCCAAAGCGGTAAGAAGCGGATTTTGACCTGGCTGGCTCTGTGTACTGGTACCGCCAAGCTGACCGGCGCCAGACGCGA
>NZ_JACUZX010000056.1:0-4850 GCF_014851575.1 Rhizobium sp. RHZ02 | reverse complement strand
GCCTCTTCGTGCGCGGATGGAAAGCCTACTTCCGGCTGGCGCAAACACCTCGGGTCTGGCAAGCGCTGGACGAGTGGATGCGCCATCGTGTGAGGGCAATCCAGCTCAAGCAATGGAAGCACGGCAGACGATCTTTCGGGAAATGATGGCAAGGGGAGCCAAACCTGGGGTGGCCCAGCAAGTGGCAGCAAATGCCGGTCGCTGGTGGCGCAACAGCGGCAAGCTCCTTAACGCCACCCTCACCATTAGATGGGCTGACCAACTTGGAATGCCCAGGCTCGTCTAACCTCAATCTCTCGAACCGCCCGGTGCGGACCCGCATGCCGCGTGGTGTGGCAGGGGTGCGATCACATCGATCGCCCCCTATGCCGATGAGTTCGATTTTGCAAGGGCTCAGCTCAGCAGCGGTAGGCCTTGCTCCATACCGTAGCCCAGCCGAACGTGGGCATCGTCGAAGCTGAGCCAGAAGAAACGGAACAGGATTGGACCCCCGCCGCTGAACGGCGTCATTTCGCGATGCAGCCAGGTGGAGGGCTGCTCACCTTCAAGCGGAATGTGGAAGTAATGTCGCCGGTGGCAGACGTCGCTGCCATCCTTGTAGAAACGGTAGTCATTGACAACCAGCGGGGCGAGGGGAGTCTTAGACAGGATTCCCGTTTCTTCCGAAAACTCTCGAAGGGCTGCCGCGGCGATATCTTCGCCAGCTTCTACCGTGCCGCCCGGAACCTGAAGCTCGATCTCCGGAAAGTCCGGCTCATCGAAAACCAGCAGCCGGTCGCGCCAGGTTGCATAGATCAGCACCTTGAGCGCATCCGGCTTCATCGTTGCCTCAGCTGAAGCGGATGATCGCGACTTCGCCGTCGACGGCGCCCTGATAGGCGGAGGCGTGAGGCTCCTCGGACGGCACTTCGGTCAGCATGCCGATCTGGTCGAGGTCGGCCTCGATGAAACCTTCTTCCGCAAGCGCATTCAGAGCCTCGCGCACGGCGCTGTCGTCGTCGGCGGCCTTGAGCATGATATGGAGATCGACGCCCTCGCTGTTGTCGGACTCATAGCCCTTGCCGATGATGATGAAGACCATCGGGCCTTCGGAAATGTTGTCGTTGTCGGGGGCGGTGATCATCGGATGTCCTTCGATTCGAGATTTGAATCTGATTTCATGCGTTTAGCGTCTGCAATCGGTGATTCCATAGCCGCTTTTTACTGCAATGCTCAAGTTTATCTTGCTGTGCAGCAGCGAATGCGCCTAGAAGCTCCAAAAGAGCGCGTAGTGGCCGGGTTTCAAGGCGTTTGGCCTAAGTTTATTTCTTAACGGCCTTGACGAGACGACGGGAAACCAGTAGTACCCGCGCCATCCGGACCCATGTGAGGCATGGCCATTCGGGGCGACGCGCCCCGGAGATCACCTCAAACAAGGTTCGAAACGCACGTTGAAGATATGATGCCTGCACGCATGACGCATGTCTTTTGCGTCCTCTGCTCTCAGTGGTCCATCTGCGAAAGCGGATCGGGCCACGTTTTGCGCATTGAGACAAGCGTGTGATCTTGCCGGAGACGGCGCGAGTTACGCCCGCAAGGGATTGAGATATAAACGTAAGGGATGGTTGAATGCCTACCGTAAACCAGCTTATCCGCAAGCCGCGTCAGGCGAACGTAAAGCGTAATAAGGTTCCTGCCCTGCAGGAGAACCCGCAGAAGCGCGGCGTTTGCACCCGCGTCTACACGACGACGCCGAAGAAGCCGAACTCGGCTCTGCGTAAGGTCGCAAAGATCCGCCTGACCAACGGCTTCGAAGTCATTGGTTACATCCCCGGTGAAGGCCACAACCTTCAGGAACACTCTGTCGTCATGATCCGCGGCGGCCGTGTTAAGGACCTTCCGGGTGTTCGTTACCACATCATCCGCGGCGTTCTCGATACCCAGGGTGTCAAGAACCGCAAGCAGCGCCGTTCGAAGTACGGTGCGAAGCGTCCGAAGTAATTCGGCTTTGAAATCCCGGCGCTGCGCGAGGTCCTCCGCGTGGTAGAGCGCCTTTAACAATTGAAGAGACGAGAAGTATGTCCAGACGTCACAGAGCAGAAAAGCGCGAGATCAACCCGGACCCGAAGTTCGGCGATCTGGTTGTTACCAAGTTCATGAATGCAATCATGCTTGACGGCAAGAAGTCCGTCGCTGAAAGCATTGTCTACGGCGCATTTGACTCCGTACAGGGCAAGTCCAAGCAGGAGCCGCTCGGCGTGTTCCATCAGGCTCTGGACAACGTTGCTCCGCACGTTGAAGTCCGTTCGCGCCGTGTTGGTGGTGCAACCTACCAGGTTCCGGTTGATGTTCGTCCGGAGCGCCGTCAGGCCCTGGCCATCCGCTGGCTGATCGCTGCCGCGCGCAAGCGCAACGAAACGACCATGATCGACCGACTGTCGGGCGAGCTTCTCGATGCATCCAACAACCGTGGTTCCGCGGTCAAGAAGCGCGAAGACACGCACAAGATGGCTGACGCCAACCGTGCGTTCTCGCATTATCGCTGGTAATCCCGAACGGGTTCGAAAGGCAGTCCACAATGGCTCGCGAATATAAAATTGAAGACTACCGAAATTTCGGTATCATGGCGCACATCGACGCCGGCAAGACGACGACGACTGAGCGTATCCTTTACTACACCGGCAAGTCGCACAAGATCGGCGAAGTGCACGATGGCGCGGCCACGATGGACTGGATGGAGCAGGAGCAGGAGCGTGGTATCACGATCACCTCCGCTGCCACCACGACCTTCTGGAAGGGCCGTGACGGCAAGATGCGCCGCTTCAACATCATCGACACCCCCGGCCACGTCGACTTCACCATCGAAGTCGAGCGTTCGCTGCGCGTTCTCGACGGTGCGATTGCTCTTCTCGACGCCAACGCCGGTGTTGAGCCGCAGACGGAAACCGTCTGGCGCCAGGCTGAGAAGTACAATGTTCCGCGCATGATCTTCTGCAACAAGATGGACAAGACCGGTGCGGACTTCTACCGCTCCGTCGAGATGATCAAGACCCGTCTCGGCGCAACGGCTGTCGTCATGCAGCTGCCGATCGGCGCAGAAAGCGACTTCAAGGGCGTTGTCGACCTGATCGAGATGAACGCTCTCGTCTGGCGCGATGAATCGCTCGGCGCCCAGTGGGATGTCGTCGAAATCCCGGAAGACATGAAGGTCAAGGCTGAAGAATATCGCGAAAAGCTGATCGAGACCGTTGTCGAGATCGACGAAGCCGCGATGGAAGCCTACCTCGAAGGCACCATGCCCGACAACGATCAGATCCGCGCGCTCGTCCGTCGCGGCACGATCGACGTCAAGTTCCACCCGATGTTCTGCGGCACCGCCTTCAAGAACAAGGGCGTTCAGCCGCTGCTCGACGCCGTTGTCGATTACCTGCCGTCGCCGCTCGATATTCCGGCGATCAAGGGCATCGACTTCAAGACGGAAGCCGAAATCGAGCGTCACGCTGACGACTCCGAGCCGCTTTCGATGCTCGCATTCAAGATCATGAACGACCCGTTCGTCGGTTCGCTGACCTTCGCACGCATCTATTCCGGCAAGCTCGAAAAGGGTTCGTCGGTTCTGAACACGGTCAAGGACAAGCGCGAGCGCGTCGGCCGTATGCTGCAGATGCACTCGAACTCGCGTGAAGACATCGAAGAAGCCTTCGCAGGTGATATCGTTGCTCTCGCTGGTCTCAAGGAAACCACTACGGGTGACACGCTCTGCGATCCGCTGAAGCCTGTTATTCTCGAGCGCATGGAATTCCCCGAGCCGGTCATCCAGATCGCGATCGAGCCGAAGTCCAAGGGCGACCAGGAAAAGATGGGCCTCGCGCTCAACCGCCTGGCTGCTGAAGACCCGTCCTTCCGCGTCAAGACCGACCAGGAATCCGGCCAGACGATCATCGCCGGCATGGGCGAACTTCACCTCGACATCATCGTCGACCGCATGCGTCGCGAATTCAAGGTTGAAGCAAACGTCGGTGCTCCGCAGGTTGCCTACCGCGAAACCATCACGCGCCAGCACGAAGAAGACTACACGCACAAGAAGCAGTCCGGTGGTACCGGTCAGTTCGCGCGCGTCAAGATCGTCTTCGAACCGAACCCGGATGGCGAAGACTTCAAGTTCGAGTCCAAGATCGTCGGTGGTGCAGTTCCGAAGGAATACATTCCGGGCGTTCAGAAAGGTATCGAAAGCGTTCTGTCTTCCGGTCCGCTGGCTGGCTTCCCGATGCTCGGCGTCAAGGCGACGCTCATCGACGGTGCCTTCCACGACGTCGACTCGTCGGTTCTGGCGTTCGAAATCGCTTCGCGTGCTTGCTTCCGTGAAGCAGCCAAGAAGGCCGGCGCTCAGCTCCTCGAGCCGATGATGAAGGTCGAAGTCGTCACGCCGGAAGATTACGTCGGTGACGTTATCGGTGACCTGAACTCCCGCCGTGGTCAGATCCAGGGCCAGGAAAGCCGTGGTATCGCCGTCGTCATCGCCGCCAACGTTCCGCTGGCGAACATGTTCAAGTACGTCGATAACCTGCGCTCCATGTCACAGGGCCGTGCTCAGTACACGATGACCTTCGATCACTACGCGCCGGTCCCGTCGAACGTCGCAACGGAAATCCAGGCAAAGTATTCCGGTCAGAAGTGACCGGAATACCAATTGACCGATAACAAGAATTAGATCCCTCACGGGACCTTAAAAGAGTGGAGAGCCCAAATGGCAAAGAGTAAGTTTGAGCGCAACAAGCCGCACGTTAACATCGGCACGATCGGCCACGTTGACCACGGCAAGACGTCTCTGACGGCAGCGATCACGAAGTACTTCGGCGAGTTCAAGGCGT
>NZ_JACUZX010000055.1:0-5126 GCF_014851575.1 Rhizobium sp. RHZ02 | reverse complement strand
TGGACTACGATCTGGGATACTTCGATGATGAGACATGCAGGCTTGAACCTTTGCCGAACCCTTTCGGTCCAAAAGTGTTACCTATGTCTCAGGAATAAAACGTAACCTATGTGTCCAGAACGGACCGAGAAAGAGTGGCGACCCCTGCAGGAATCGAACCTGCGACAACCTGCTTAGAAGGCGGAAAGCAAATCCAGCATTCTCAGGCCTTCCGGCGAAACGGTTTACAATTACTGCCCAGAAAATCATTGAAGAAACTCTGGCTGATGTAAACGGTTTTGCCCTAAGCTGCCGGGATGATGACAGCCTATCAACCGAAATACAAATGGCGCCGAACGAAGATCGACGACAACGACGTGCCGACCGATAACGACTGGTCAGGGTATGACGGGGAGATTGACGTTGGGAGGATTCAGCTACAGCCGCACGGCCCGATGAAGGGACAGTGGATGTGGGCCGCGAATGGGCCACGAGTGCGGAAACGATTGCTGCCGCATCAGGGGTTCGAACCCGAAGGCCGGGAGGCGATGCGGAAAGTCGAGGACTATTATGATCGTCTGCTGGCTGCCAATGGGCTAAACCCCGGCGTCTAGCGATCGCTGCCCGCGCTTTGCTTTGGGACGCTTCTCGCCCCGCACCTGTATGTACTCTTCCTTGACCATCAGCATCTCAGCGGCGATTGCTGCAGCTACGAATGCCGCCCTCGCCTGTTCAGGGTCTCTGTGGCCTTCCATGGCCTCAAGGCACATTGTCTGGGCTCGCACCCATTCCTTGCCCCGGTTCTCTTCCGGCCAGCGATAGAGCAGGCTATAGGCCAGATCCGACAGCGTTGCATGCCGGCGCATGGTGATGCCCTTGCGCTTCTCGACGCAGACAATGCAGTCTCTAATGCTGATGTGCTCACCTACGTATTCTGTCATGCCGTCACCTCTGGCCGAATCAGGTGAGGATTGGAGCCGGAGAGTCAAGGTGCGTTTATGAGATTCTTCTAATTTGTCCGTTAGGGGACGCTGAACCCGCCTCGGATCAGGAACGCGATCACGCCAAGAATAACCCCGGTCAAGATCGTCCTGTTCACCCATTTCAGAGTGCCGCCGATCTCGTCAGTTTTCGACGTCATGGATTTCCCAAGCTCATCAATCTTCTTGTCGATCGACGTAAACCGTTGGTCCATGTTCTTGAACTGCTCGTCTTTGCGGGCGTCGTTAATGTCGCTCAAGCGTTGCCACTTCTCTAGGTCTCCGAGCCGTTGAGAGTGAAGGGTTGATTGGTGCTCGAGGCTGACGACTCTCGTGCGGAGGTCATAATCCATCTCAGTGCTCGGTGGGTTCAATTCCTATGCCCCTTTGAATGCTATGCCTGTCTGTTAGGAAATTGGAAAAGATTGGGCAGGCATTGTTGGGCCAGCCACTCTCGTTCCGCGAGATCGAGTTTGGTCAGGTCGGCGCAGTGCTGGAACACGAGCGCCGGCCGCTTACTTTCGCTTCATGATCGCCGCTGCAATCGCGCCAATGCCCGACGATGCGGCCTGCAGACCGAAGAACGACAGAAGGATTGTCCCCTCGTATTCGTCGAAGGGAGCCGGGAATTTCGCGATACCCCAGCCAAGCTGAAGGTTCGTGTCGATCGTCACCAATACGAGATGGGACACGAAGCAGCCCGCGATGAGGAACGTGATAATCCTCATCTCCAAGAACCCAGCCGTAGCGACCCGGATTTCCTTCGAAGCGGTCCTGGCGGAGATTTCCGCGTCGATAGCCTTCTCTACGGTCTCGCTCTTGATGCGCTGGCGTTCGGTTTCGCTGTCAATCTTGCGATCTACCGTTGCCAGAATGCGATCAAGAGGGCCCTTGAAGAGGCCGAGGAGAAGGCTCCAGAGCATCTACTTTGCCCAGCCCATGCGATGGGCAACGACATAGGCCAGTTCGGTTAGAGCTCCAATGCCGAGGCCGACGAGCATGAGGAGGTCAGGGTCAGAGGCGAGCGTGTCGCCGGTTCCTGCGTCAAGGTAACCCTTGGCGATGAGGGCGCCTGCGAGGTATCTCAGGGCGATTCTTGCTATCACTGCTGGCATGGTCTTACTTCCTTGTGAAAACGTTGGCGATTGCTTCAATGAGCTTGGCGAGCCAATTGCCCTCAGAGACCTGCTGCGGCTCGATGACGACGGGCTTGGGAGTTGCTGCGGATGCTGGCTGTGGAGCAGGAGTGACGACAGGCACACCGCCAGCCTCTTTGATGGCCGACAGGAAGGCCGTGTAGTAGCCGCCGATCAGTTCCCACTTGTCGGTCACGTTGACCGTGCGGCGGGCGTTCTTGAGGTCGTCAGGGCCGTTTGTCGGGAGGTAGGCGGCAATCCCCTTCCCGGCTCCGTTCCATCGACCGTCAAGCAAGCCCTTGATCATCACCCGCGCCGAGATGACCGGATCGAGCATCTTGTCGGGATAGGCGACGAGATCATAGGCCGCATCGGCTGACGAGGTGTCGTAATTCTTCAGCCAGGTGAGCTGGACCTGCCCGCGACCATAGTAGACGTGGCCGTATTTCCCCGCTGGCTTGCCATATTCGCGCTTGGCGACAATACGGCGGGCGCTGGCGTCATCCTTCGCGAAACCTTCCCTGACGGGAACCATACGGGCGCCGGTCTCGTGGTAGGCGGTGGCGAGAGCATAGGCGAGCGTCTTGTCTCGTCCATCTCCATGAGTGGCGAAGGCATCCAGAATGCCGTTGATGCCGTCCACTTGTGACTGACTGAGAGACGTGCCGAAAACACCGGATGCGCGACGGCGCAACGCGGCGAAGAAGATCGCGCGATCCATTGAAAGCTCCAGATTGTGAGGTTTAGAAAGGCTTTGCCTTGAGCAGATACCGGCCGGCGATGGCCGAGGATGAACCCATTGAACCGGCCACCAAACGCAACTCAGACTGCTGCGCAGGTTGACATCGAAGACCTATGCCGGTTAGCCCTATCAACCACGATTAGACAGGGCCAAAACAAAGTGCCGGATAATATCCCTCGATTTCACAAAACGCCGTCCCTTACAGAAATGTCGAAGTCTTTATTCCAGCCGCCAACCGCTGGAGACTACGGCGCTTCAGCGAACGTTCGCCATTTCTTCGGAATTGACATTCTTCGCTCGTTCGCAGCGGTCGTCATCTTGATTTGGCATTATCAGCATTTCTTTTCGCTTTCCGGCACGACCTTCGATCGATCAACTCAACCGTTTTACGCGTTATTGATGCCGTTCTACGAATATGGCTATTGGGCCGTTGGCGGCTTCTGGGTCATCTCTGGGTTTGTCTTCGCACACGTTTATGGCGATCGGGAAACAACGATAGCTTCGTTCGTTTCTGCGCGGTTCGCTCGCCTATACCCCTTGCATTTCATAACTCTTGTCGCGATCGGGGCTATCCAGATTGTGAGCTTCAACCTGCTAGGGCACTACACGATGGTGGCCGGAAACTCTATGACAGACTTTGTCCGGCATCTTTTCTTCATATCGGGCTGGGGCTTTACGGATGCTGTGAACTTTAACGGCCCGATCTGGTCAGTCTCCGTAGAGCTAGCAATCTATGCGGTCTTTTTCATCCTCGCGAGGCGGCTTTTCTCTTTTGGCCTACTGGTCCCGTGCTTCATTGTGATCACTATGGCCATGCTGGTGAACGAGCAATCCCCCGTAAACAACTTCCACCTCTGCGCGTTCTTCTTCTTTGCCGGCTGCGCGCTTTACTATTGGCTCATCCGGTTCAGAAACCGGCCGATAATCCTCTTCGCCCCAGCCGTTGTAAGCGCATTCTTCTTTATTTATTACACCGCTAGCGGGCTCTTGCCGCACATGCGGTTCTACAATGTTCAGTTCTTCCTTTTCCCACCGATCGTCTTGCTCGTCGGCTGGATGGATTATCATCCCAAAGTACAGCAGCGATTGAAGCCACTGAAATGGTTCGGGGACACCACCTATTCTTCCTATTTGTGGCACTTTCCTACCCAGGTGTTGATCATCATGATTTTCACCTACCTCGGTCACTCATCGCACATCTTTGAGAAACCATTGACGCTAATCGGGTGGGTCGTAGGCATGGTGGCGCTCTCGCATATGTCCTTCGTCCATATTGAAAAGCCGTTACAGCGCTTCTGCCAATCAGCATTTAAAATTGCTTGGGCGACGGCAGACCGAGCTTAACATGGGCGTGTCTCGAAGCCTCAGATTTTGGAGGCGGCTTGGAAGAAACCATCTAGCTGCTCGTCCGTGAAGCCTAATGCATTGAACCCGGCTTGCAGCATCGGTTCCGATTTAACGAAGGTGCCAGAGTACTCATAGGCGATCTGGACCGCTTTGGACTGTGAGGCAATCCATGCGTCCACCTGATCGAGCAGGCCAGATGCGAGGAGCTGGAGCTTGAACTGACGAGCTGAAACGATTTCGACTGGTGGAGGTGGTGGATTTTGGAAAGACAGGACTTCTGGGTTGTCGTCAGGAAGCTCCTCTTCCGCCACGCCTTTGCACAGGAAGGCATAGACGCCGTTGATCTTGCCGTTGTCATCGCGTTGAACGAAGCTCATCCGTTAATCCCCCTGGTGTCGATCCAGCCAATGCTTGCAAGGGCGTTTGTGGATATCGTGCCTGCGCCGATCGTGGTCGACCATGTAATGTTGGCCGAAGTGTCGGTGTAGATTCCGCCGAGAATGGTCGTCGTATCCAGCCCTGCCGATTGGGATTGCTGGAAGTTGAAAAGCGTTGGCGAACCTGTCCCATCGGAGATAAAGTTTGTAGCGACAGAGGACGCGTTGGTTAGAAGGGTTGACACCAACATCGGCTGTACGCGAATGCCGAAGGGGGCCACTGTCTGGACCAAGGTCGCTCCGACCGCCGCAGTGCTGCTTCTGATGATTACCGCGGCGCCAGCAAGAAGGAAGCGGTTCCCAACTTGCAAGAACAGACGGTTTGCCCCGCCTGTGCGTAGAATGGAACCAATGCGGCGTTTGCGGTCGTAGTTTGCCGGCATCGTTGGTGATGTCGCGGAAAGCGAAAACAGAACATCGACAACGCCCGTGTCAGACCGCTGGATCAGAAATACGTGATATGTGTTGTCCCCAACCGAACCGGTGTCTAGTCCACCCTGATTGG
>NZ_JACUZX010000054.1:0-5583 GCF_014851575.1 Rhizobium sp. RHZ02 | reverse complement strand
TCTCTGCGAATATCTCCATCTCTCCGTCGCAGTCCATGAGGGCGAAGCCTTGGATGCCGTCGTAGGTTGCTTCTCGGAGAGAGCAGTGGGATTCGAGAGGTGAGAATGCGTCTTCGTCGGGCATCTCTAGCTCTGAAAATGGGAGCCGCATTTTTGCTATCTGATGACGGTTCGCGACAAAAACCGCAGATGCGTCGATTAGGTCCGGCACGTCTCCCGACGCATTAGGAGAAGGCTAAATTTAGGGAAAGTTCTTCTAAGGCTGGGAGCCGTGAAGCTCTCCCATGGGGCCCGGCGATGTTCCGCTACAGCACAGCCCGCAAATCACTGGCTGAAGTATTAACCGATTCTGAGCTAATTATCAATGGTTGCAATGCGGTATCAACAGGCGGCTTTCACGACCCCCCGCCGTTATTCTGTATTGCCGTTGAATAAGCTTTGAAAGCTTCGTCTACGGCTGCCTTTAGTGCTTCCGCAACTGTAGATGGCTTAGCCAAATCTACGCTAAACCCGTCATCAAACATCGATAAAAATGGCTCTCGAATGTAAGCTCTATCCGGGCCGACTGTTGCGTCACTCGAAACGCTGCATTCTCCAGCAGTATACCACCACCCTGGGAGCCTTTTATTCAAATATGCAATAGCATTATCGATGCTGTCTTTATCGAATACTGGGTAACCAAAAGCTTGATATACTGGAATTTCAAATTCTGTTCCATCATCACAGGTTATCGTGTGTGAACTTACCTTGAGAATTTTCGGATAACTCGTCACGCCACCTTCTCCACAAATGCCAACGACAGCTCTGCATTCACGAGCCCGTTAAGCGTTTCAATCACTGCCTTGATGGTCTGCCGGCCGGTTGCGTCCACTACCCTGCCCTTCATGCCGCCGAGGAGGACGTGCGTGCGGTCGATGACGATCGGCGTGCCTGCGGGGTACATCTGACGAGCGCGGCGCTGCGGGATGTGCTGAAGCCGGTCTGCCTGCTCCTTCTCCCGCTGTCGGCGCATGGCCTTCTGCCTCTCGTATTCGTAGAGGATGACGGCCTCAGCATCGCGAACGGCGTCGATGACGGTCGGGATCAGAGGAATGGGCGTCCCCCTCACCCCGAGCACGCCGGCGACGAAATCGCACTTGGCGAGCTTTAGCCAGTCGTGTGGTTCGCAGACGAAGGCATAGCCTGGGATGAGCGGGTACTGCTTGTCGATCGGCTTCTTTGTGCGGTGGTGCACTATTTCCCGCCGCTCCAGAGGCATGTAATGCTCAAAGCCCTCCTGCCGTAGTGAGAACTCTATGTTGGTGATGCGCGGGTCCTGTTTCGCCGGACGCTGGGCCATCGGCTTGAGCCGGATTGCATACCATTTCGCCGCCTTGATCTTCATGCCGCCTATTCCTCGTTACCGAAATCTTGGATGCGTGATAGCCGCCAAGATCATGTCCATGGCGATCATCTTGTTGATGTGCTGAGACCGGCCGATATCGACGTAGGCCTGAATATTGCTCGGTATGTGGGTGATGCGCACACCTGAGCAGACGCCGACATGCTGGCCGCCACGCTGGTGGATGCCGGGAATAGGCCAGACCTCAACCTTCAGATCATCGGCAGGAATGTCGTTCACGCTGCTTTAAGCCTCCGGTATTCTGGCCGAGGCAAAGACCGCTCCAGATGGTTGGTGCAGTAGGACGCTCGGGCTTCCGTCGTCTCAGCGCAGAACATGAACGGCCCACCTGATGTCAGCGGCCACTTGCATTCGCACGGTTCCAGATCGATGAGCGTCTTTGAGTACGGGAGGCGCATGAGGTCGTATTCTGTGGCCGGGATTTGCGGCTCAGCGGGGCCGAAGTCAGGTTCCACCACGCGCCTTTGCTTCGCCTTCGGGATGATCGTAAGGGACTTCCGTGTCCCGCGAGGAGACTTGCGGCCCACACCACGAGCCGGGAAAAGTGCGCGGTTGCGGAAGGCAACGCCGAGCAGTCCCGCTTTGGTCGTGCCGAACTTCTCACCAATCTCTCTGGGCTGCATCCCGTCTGCCCACATCTTGGCGGCTGCGGCGATTTTCTCGTCAGTCCAGACGAATTCACTCTTTGGCCGTTTCGGGAATAGCTCACGGTACTTGCCGGTTAGCCTGCGGATCGCGTGCTTGTTTGTCCCGAGTCGGGCGGCGATGCGCTCTTGAGACATGCCCTCGTTCCACAACTGCGCGGCCTTGTAGACATCGACATCGATACGGGCCATGGCGCTGGGCTTGTATTCCCTGCGCTGGATAGGGGCTGCTACCGTTACTTCTGTAGTGCCGGTCTTCTTGTTCGGGAACAGATCGCGGTTACGGTTGGCAAGACCGATGACGACATTGCGGGAGATGCCGAACTGATCTGCTATCATCCCGGCCGATTGTCCGTCGTTCCACATCTTGGAGGCCTTCTCTATGTCGATATCTGCGCGGGCGTTCATTGGGCTGCCTCCTATGCTCTGTTCAGGAAATGGGTCTTGGGAAGGACGACGTTCATGCTGACGACGTTGGTTTGCTGCTGCTGGCGCTGGGCCACGCGCTCGTTCCATGCGCGTTCGGCCTCTGCGAGTTCCTCATAGGCGCCGCGGTTCAACCAAGTGGAGCAGAGAGGCACAAACTCCCTGTCCCGCTCCTTCATGGTGCGGAAGAAGTGCTTGGCGCCGTCGATCATGTCTTGAGCGCAAGCGCCGTCCTTGAGATGCTTTTCGAACGCCTGCCGAGCTAGGCCGCGTCCGTCTGTGTGTCGTGCGTGAGGGCGCCACACGCCCCAGAAATCAGCAAAGCCTTCCGGTTCCTGTCTCATCTTTCCCCTGCCATGATTTTGTCAGCGATTGAGTTGGCGGCGTATTGTTCGTCTTGATGTGAGCTTGACTGCCAGTTGCGGGCTATGACGGCGCAGCGGTTGCGCTCGGAGAGGATGGCCCTACCGATGATCTCGGTTAGCTCGGTTCGGTCATAGACATCAGCCGCGACCTTGATCCAGATATCGTCTGCGACGTTGTGGATGTCGTCAGGAACGGTCATTCAGATCTCCACAATCTTGACTGCGGGGTAAATCGCCTCAATGAGTGCTTTTTTGAGCTTGTAGAGCGGCGTTTTGGTCGCTGGCGACTTCACGTCCTCGACAATCCTCCGCTCGCGTGACGGGTCGAAATAGGCGAAGTCTGCGATGTAGACGGCAGACCGGCCGCTCTCGTATTTCAGCGGCGATCCGTTCACGAGGAGCTTGAACCGGGGTTGGATTTCGAGGTGCGATATCTCACCGGCCTTGAGCAGAAGGCGAAGCTCGCAATAGCGGTTGGCTTCCTTCTTCGACGCAAACCTGATGCCGTCGATGGTGACGGGCTGGGCCTTGTACTTGGTCATGCCTTGCCCCTCAAGCTCTGCAGCTCTTCCCGGTACTTACGCATCCAGTTCTGCTGGTAGGCGCGGCGCTGCTCGCGCTTGACGGCCTTGCGGTGCTCTTCCTCGCGGAGGCGGTGGATTTGCTTCTCTACTTCCGCCTCTGTGGCTTTGAGGAGAGTGGCGATTTCTACGGTGTCGTAGCCGCGGCGAAGGAGGTCGAGAGGGTTCATGCTGCGATCTCCCCTAGATTGGCCGACGAGGCGCATGAGGGATGATGCGTATGCGGTAGAGCGGCCGGCCTCTGCCAAGGCAAAACTCTTCAGCATCGAACCGTGTGCGGAAACGAGCGCCCATGACGTGCGTCCACTCGTGGAATGGTGCAGCCTTCCAAACGTTGACGAAGCCAGCGGCGACAGGATGGACGCGAAGATCGGAGAAGATCGGGAGGTTGTAGCTAAGCGTCTTCGTCATATCCGCCTCGTAAGAAAATAGCCGCCGTTAGACGGCTTAGTTGCGGTGACCGGAGGTATGGGCCACCGGGGGAACGTCAGGCCGGTTGGAAGATGCGAGCCGGTACGCTCATGAATTCGATTGGGGGACCGCGCGTCTCGTCATGGAAGACGGCGCAGGAAAGCTTGTTGCCGAAGACGCAAGCGCTATCGACGTTGGTCCGGTTCCCGATGGTGGTAGGCTCGCCGATCGGCGTGTGGCCGTGAACAAGATGCTTGCCGCCATACTCGCCGGAATAGTCATTTGGCAGGCGGGACCAGAGCAAGATTTTCTCTGTCTGGTCGTCATACGAAACATCTTCCAGCATGCCAGCGTGGACGTAGAAGCGATGTTCGTCCTGATGCTTCAGAGGGAGAGAGCCAGCCCAATCTACTTGCGCTCTAATTGGCTTCCCGTCCCACGAATCCATGGTGGCGTCTCCGCCGTTTAGAAGCCACAGGTCAGGGGCTTCTCTGCCGGTCAGCGCGCCTACCATCATGTCTTCGTGGTTGCCCTTGAGGGCTATCCACTTCCAAGCCTTCTTCTGAGGGCCGGCCATGATGAAATCGATGACGCCGCGACTATCGGGGCCGCGATCAACATAATCGCCGAGGAATACGATTGTGCCGCCTTCCGGCCTCGACATCTCAATGCGGGATACGAGGCGTAGAAGAGGCTCCAGGCACCCGTGAACGTCACCGATTGCGAATGTGTAGCTCATTCCTCTTCGTCCTTCGTCTGGTCGTTGTCTCTCAGCTCGGGGCAAATCCATTCAGCCCAACTGGCCCCCTTGTCTCGAAGCCACGCGGCCAACAGCATTCGTTTTGGCAAGCTTAGCCATCTGACGAATACGGGTGGTCTCCTTGATGAATTCGGCATGCTCGTCCCTAGCCTTCCTTAGTGCTTCCGCCGTCTCGTACAGTTCCACCATCTGGAAATGTCTCACGATGCGGCTCTCGTTATTCCACCACCCACGAAGGCGGCGTTCTGTCCATTGGTTTTCCGGGTCGTCACGATGTGGGAACCGTTCGCGCAACTCCCGCAAAGCGGTCCGCAGCATGTCGCCAACGTGGCGTTTCCCGCCTATTTCCGCGATGAAGCTGTTCGCTGTCGCTACGTCATCCATCTTCGCACTCTTGCCCTGCCCTGTTTTCTTTCCCGCGTTCCCGGGTGAAATTCCCATTTTTTCCGTCTCCGAGTGGTGCATCTTTGGCTTGTTGAAGGAGCCGCTGACGATGCATGGAGACGAAAGCACTCAGTTTATTGGAGACGAAGGAAGCGCCCTTGCAGGGGCTGCTGATCCTTCGTCTCGCTCAGGCACCCGCCGCAAGGTTCCCGTAATTCAAGTACACAGCTTCCGAAGCGCTCCGCCGCCTGTTGCTTCGGTTGATGCGGTCGAGCCAGATGGGGAAAGTTCATTCGTACCCATTGGCTCGATCGCCGTTCGATTGATGGCAGCTTGGACGCTGCCGAGAATGTCGCTGCTCCCGGCCCGAGGAGAGGGAGAAGGCCGAGAGCAGCACCTGATCACACGCCGGGAGGAGAGGACGGATCAGGATTGAAATTGCGTAGGTCGCCCTCAAGCGCCGCATAGCAGGCCATATCGAGTTCCTGCTCTTCCTTGCGGCTGCAGCGTCCAGATGTGGCGCAGATCGCCAGAGCTAGGCCGGTGATAGCCACGGCAGGGACGCCGACAGCGAGGAGGATCATGAATGAGTCGTTGCTCATGGTTTAAC
>NZ_JACUZX010000053.1:0-6971 GCF_014851575.1 Rhizobium sp. RHZ02 | reverse complement strand
CTGCGCGTAGGCAGTCGGTAGCTCTGTCGGAATGACGAGCCAGGACACCGCCGCCAGCCAAGTTGCACACCAAGCAAGAAACCTTGTCATGATCGCACCTTTTCTTTCTTTGGTGGAAGACGGATCATCGTCTCCACTGGACGTCTGGGGCAACCTCGCTTGCACCCGCAGAAAATGCAGCCGCCGGTCGAGCGAAAAATACTTGCGGATGCGGAGGCCCCTCGCAACGCCATGAAGACAGGCTAGCAGCAATCAGATCCGGCTGCATGTACGTTACGGTAAATTACGGAAACTGATCTGGTTCTTGCCATGGAATTGTCCGATACGCGATGAAGTGATGGGCCTGTCGACCTGAGGCCCTCCCGTTCAAAGTCGTGCAACCAACACGCATAATCGCGAGGGCGGAGCTTGGCTTCGCAGGTTGATTGTCAAAGCGCTTATAATGAGAGCATTACCTCGCTCACTTATGAAGTGAGAGATCATGCCCGGTGACTTCTCGGGCGATTTCTATGGCACGGTATATTCGTCTTCGTGGCTGAGGTGGCTCGCCCTCCACGGGTCTTCCAAGGGTTGCGCGCGTAGGCCGGGCCGATCATCACAAATGAAGAATGCGATTACGTCGTTGAATCCGGGCGGACCGCCTGGAGGAAGCTGCGCCTCTATTCATATCTCCTACGCAAGCTCAAGTTCACCGGGTCCGGGCCTCACCTAAATTCCAATGGCATAGTGCGTCGCCTATCTCTGCGCCGTCGTCTATTGGTTCATTCGTTGTGTGCCTTCATGGTGATCACGATAGAGACGGCTAATAGAGGCGGTTGAGGAGGCCCTTGCCCGGTTTGGCAAGCCCGACATATTCAATACCGACCAAGGATCGTATTTCACGTCCATCGACTTCACGGCGGTGTTGAAGAAGGGTGGGTTGGATGGATGGGAGGGGGCGTATGGCGGGACGACGTCCTTGTCGAGCGGCTCTGGCGGTCGATCAATTAGGAGGAGGTTTATCTTCGGGCCTTCAAAATTGTGTCCGAGGCCCGCGCTGGGATCGGCCGTTATTTGATCTTTTACAATACGCACACGCGCATGAAGGCGGCCGCATGATCGAGGCGTAACCACTTAACGAAACGCCGCGAACTGTTCAGACAAAGCGAGCCAGCTCTGTGATGGGGGTACTCTTCCACGAGCCGTTTGGCTCTGGTTCGAGCGCGCCAGACCTTGACCAGCTCGCCATCCAGCACGCGGAGACTATTCTGCGCGAATGAGGATATCCAAACCCGAATAACCTGATCAAAGCGACCCTGCAGCACAGACCAAAACCAACGAGAAGTCGACTTAGCCGCGGAGATGAATGAAGTCATGAAGCGCATTCTAATTATCGTCGTTTTTCTCGCGATCCTCACAGGAGGCGGGGCGTATTGGTATCTCCATGACCGCAACGGCTCCGGGGGAGTTGTTCTCTATGGAAACATCGATTTCAGGCAGGTCGATCTCGCCTTCAACGGGAGCGAGCGGGTCGCGGAGGTGCTCGTCGAGGAGGGGGATCGGGTAAAAAAGGATCAGGTGCTCGGGAGGCTGGATACCAGCAGGCTCGCTCCCCAAGCGGCGCAAGCGGAGGCGCAAGCGGCAAGCCAGCGCGCCAACCTTGCCCGGCTAAAGAACGGCAGTCGCCCGGAGGACATCGCCCAGGCGCGCGCCAATCTCGGATCGGCGAAGGTTGAGGCGGCGAACGCGAGGGCGCAGTATGAGCGCCAAGGCTCCCTTGCTCTGCGAGCCGTCGCCAGCCAGCGCTCGCTTGAGATGGCGGAATCGGAATCGAAGCAGGCCGATGCCAAGGTGGAGGTTAATCAGAAGGCATTGGATCTGCTTGTGATCGGTCCCCGGATCGAGGACATCGAAGAAGCAGAGGCGCAGCTTCGCGCGGCGGATGCCAATGTTGCCCTGCTGCATCAGCAGCTCGCGGAAGCCAATTTGGTAGCCCCAGTCGAAGCGATCGTGCGATCCCGGCTAATCGAGCCGGGGGAAATGGCTTCGCCGACGCGGACAGCGTTCTCGCTCGCCACAGTCAATCCTAAATGGGTTCGCGCCTATGTCTCCGAGACGCAAATCGGGCTACTGCGCCCTGGGATGAAGGCAACCATCAGCGTCGATTCCTTTCCGGGACGGCCGATACCGGGATGGATCGGTTTCATCTCCTCGGTCTCCGAGTTCACACCGAAAACAGTACAGACGGAGGAGCTCCGAAGCAGCCTGGTCTACGAGGTGCGAGTATTTGTCGAGGATCCAGATAACGTCCTAAGGCTTGGAATGCCGGCAACCGTGAGACCGGATCTCGGTAGCGACGTCGCAGCGACCGCGCAGAAATAGGGTGAAAGCCATGAACGCCCAACAGACAGCCCTGGTCGCCAAGGACGTTCGCAAGACCTTCAAGCGCGACGCCGGTAAGCCCGTCGATGCCCTTGCTGGCATCTCGCTTGAGGTGGCTCGCGGAACGCTGACGGCCCTGGTCGGCCCGGATGGCGCGGGCAAGACCACGCTATTGCGACTGGCCGCCGGCCTGGTCGCACCAGACGCCGGCAGCATCGAAGTCATCGGTATCGACGTCGCCCGTTCGCCGCAACAGGTCCAGGACAGGATTAGCTACATGCCTCAGCGCTTCGGTCTTTACGAGGACTTGAGCGTCCAGGAAAACCTCGATCTCTATGCCGATCTGCACGGGATAGAACAGGAGCAGAGGAACAACATCTACCCGCGGCTGTTCGAGATGACACAGCTCGGGCGGTTCAAGCAAAGGCCGGCGGGCAAGCTTTCGGGAGGCATGAAGCAGAAGCTCGGGCTTGCCTGTACGCTCGTCCGCTCGCCACAACTGCTGCTCCTCGACGAACCGACCGTCGGCGTCGATCCGCTCTCCCGCCGCGAGCTTTGGGAGATCGTCCACAAGCTCATCGAGGAAGACGAGCTGTCTGTGATCGTGTCGACATCCTATCTGGACGAGGCTGAGCGCTGCGAACACGCCGTGCTGATGCATGCGGGACAAGTTCTCGCCAAGGGGCGGCCGGCGGACATTACAGAGAAGGCAAAAGGGTGTTGCTTTTTGATGAGGGACGCAAAGGGCATGGCGGCGCGATCCCTCCAAGCCCGGCTGTTTTCACTTCCCGGCGTCGTTGATGCAGTTCCGGAAGCTGGACGCGTCCGCGTGGTGCGCAAATCTGCAGAGGATGAACGACCGCTCGAGGTGGTGGGTACAAAGCTTGAGATCGAGGCGGTAAAACCTCGCTTCGAGGACGCCTTCATGATGCTCTTCAATGAGGCCACTGGCGACGAACGACGCGAGAGCCGGACAGAAGGTTCGAGCCACCATCCGGCCTCTGCTGAGACAATCGTAGAGGTGCGGGACCTTGTCCGCACCTTTGGCGACTTTACCGCTGTGGACCATGTCAGCTTCGGCGTGAAGCGTGGCGAGGTCTACGGCCTACTGGGACCGAACGGGGCCGGCAAGAGCACGACATTCAAGATGCTCTGCGGCCTTTTGCCGGCAAGCAGCGGCACGCTGCAGGTAGCAGGGGCGAACCTATTGACTGCGGGGGCAAAAGCACGCCAGCGGCTCGGCTATGTTGCACAGAAGTTCTCCCTCTACGCCCAACTCACTGTCGATGAGAACCTGGAATTCTTTTCCAGCGCGTATGGGCTGCGGGGACGCGCCAAGCGCGACAGGATCAATACCCTGAAGGAGCAGTTCGAACTTGGACAATTCTCTGGCCTTCCGAGCGGACAGTTGCCCGGCGGTTTCAAGCAGCGGCTCGCACTTGCGGCAGCATTGTTGCACGAACCCGACATCCTGTTCCTCGACGAGGCGACTAGCGGGGCCGACCCGCTGGCGAGGCGGCAGTTCTGGGGGCGGATCACCGCACTCTCAGAACAGGGCGTCACGGTCATCGTGACGACCCATTTCATGGAGGAGGCGGAGTACTGCGATCGGATCATCATTCTGGACGCAGGCAAGAACCTTGCAGAAGGCACCCCCCTCGAAATCAGGACACACGCAAAGAGCACGGAAAACGACGCCCCGACCATGGAGCAAGCATTCATCGCGATCGTTGAGAAAGAGCGGCAGAAGTCCAAGGAGAGCACCTCATGAGCGATCAGGGACGAAGTGGCCTGGCCTCGGCACTCAGGCGTATACGCGCGCTGGTGCGCAAGGAAGCCTGGCAGCTCCTGCGTGACCCTAGCAGCATCGCGATCGGCATCATCATGCCGGTCGCTCTTCTCGTGCTTTTCGGCTACGGCATCAACCTGGACATCAAGAACGTCCCCGTGGCCATCGTCATTGAAGACGATTCTGGCGCGGCGCGCGGCATGGCATCAAGTTTCGAGCTCTCGGACTATTTCTCCGCCCGAAGAGTCAAGACCATGGTGGAGGCCGAGCAAATGCTGATGTCAGACGATATCAGAGCGATCGTCCGCATTCCCAGAGATTTCGCGCGATCGATCCAGCTCAGCACTGCGGAAGTCCAACTAATCGTCAACGGGGCGGATTCCAATACGGCGCGGATCTCGCTCGGTTATGCGCAGGGTGCGGTTGGGGTCTGGGCAGCGAAGGAGGCGGCCCGAAACGGTGGCAAGGTTTCAGGCATCACGATTGTTAGCCGGCTCTGGTTCAACGAAGCCAACGACAGCACCTATTTCCTCGTACCAGGTCTCATCGTGCTGGTGATGACGCTGATCGGCGCGCTGCTTACCGCTCTTGTCATGGCGCGGGAGTGGGAGCGCGGGACCTTCGAAGCACTGTTCGTCACCCCGGTTCGTTCAGTGGAAATCCTGCTCGGAAAGACGATCCCCTATTTCCTGCTTGGATTGGCGGGGCTGGCGCTCTGCGTCCTCGGCAGCAAGCTTTTGTTCGGGGTCCCGTTTCGTGGCTCGCTGGTCATCCTCACCATCGTATCGATGCTCTATCTTCTCGTCGCGCTCGGCCTCGGGCTGGTCATCTCATCGGCGACCAAGAGCCAATTCGTCGCGAGCCAGGTCACCCTGTTTGCGACCTTTCTTCCAGCCATGATGTTATCGGGCTTCATGTACGATCCCCGCAGTATGCCGTTCGCTGTCCAGATCATCACCTACATATTCCCCGCACGCTACTTCGTGACGCTCCTCCAGACTTTGTTCCTCGCCGGCAACATCTGGGGGGTCATCCTGCCAAACGCCGCTGTACTCGCCGCCATGGCAGCAGTGTTGCTTGGACTCTCGGTGAGGCTTACCCGAAAGAGGATCGCATGATGCTGGCGTCGTTGCTTCGAATCCTGACAATTATCCGTAAGGAACTCCTTGTCATGCTGAAGGATCCGAAGAGCCGTGCAAGCGTGCTGCTGCCGCCAATCCTTCAGTGCTTCATCTTCGGTTATGCGGCTAGCTACGATCTCAACACCGTCCCGTATGCGCTGGTCGATCAGGATCACAGCGCGACCTCGAGGGCCCTTGTCGCCAAGCTGGAAGGTTCCGGGGTGTTTCAGCGGCAAGCGACGCTGAGCCAGACAGCCCAGGCGGCCGCGTTGCTGGACACGAAGCAGGTGGTCCTCATCGTCGTCATTGGACAGGATTTCGAACGAAAGCTTGAGAGCGGCGCATCGTCGGTCGTCCAAGTGGTTGCCGACGGGCGTAACTCGAACACCAGCGGCGTAGCTCAAGGTTATGCAAATACAATCATCGGAGACTTCTCAAGCAACTGGCTTGCCCAAAGGCGTTCTCCAGGCGCGATCCAAGTCACGACCCGAGCGTGGTTCAACCCGCAACTCGAAACCCGGTGGACGATGGTACCGTCGCTCATCGGAACCATAACAATGATGATGACTATGTTGCTGACGGCGATGTCGGTCGCGCGCGAGCGTGAGGAAGGGACCTTCGACCAGCTCCTCGTTGCTCCCTTCACTCCGACCGAGATCATGATCGGCAAGGCCGTGCCTTCGATGATTGTCGGCACCGTCCAGGCCTCTGTGATCCTATTGGTCGCGCTGTTCTGGTTTCGGATTCCCTTCGCGGGATCGTTCGCTACCCTCTACCTGGGACTTGCGCTGTTTCTGGCGGCCGCGATTGGTTTTGGGCTATTCCTGTCGTCGCTGGCAAGAAACATGCAGCAGGCGATGGTTTTGTGTTTCATCTTCCTCATGCCCTTCATGCTGCTCTCGGGATTGATGTCGCCGACGGACAACATGCCAGAGGTTTTGCAATACGCGACCGTGATAAATCCCTTGAAATACGCGATATCGATCACCCGCCGCGTCTACCTCGAGGGCGCGCACATCAATGAGATGGTGCCAGACATGTTAGCGCTCGTTGCCATCGCCGCCGTCACTATGCCTACCTCGGCATGGATGTTCAGGCGCCGATTGAACTAGAGGCTGAAGCGTTCAATGTCCGCAAGGGGCTGCGGATAGTGGACTCACGTGCGGTCTCGGCTAGAAGGGGTCAAGCACATTCTCTCTGGATCGAAACACTCGCGTCACCCACAGCAATATTCCCAAGATACTTGGTTTGATGTACCTAAGATCGTCCCCGAAATCGCGGATGAGTTTCCGGAGAAATCGATCCGGAAGCAGAAGTGGTTTCCGTTGAAGATGGCCATCCGTGACGCAGCTCAGCCGCGGCCCTTTGAAGTTTAGCGTATCCAAAACGCTCGCGTCCTCAGGATACAGAGGAAGGTCGCAAAGCTCGTTGAGGATGACTAGCGGCCGCCCCATGGTAACCGTTCGCGCAACGTCCCGCCACGGTTTGAGACGACTGCTTTGTACCGATCTGTTCCTCCTGAGCGAGTGCTTTGATGTAGCCTCAATCTGCCAGAGCGCCGGCCGCTGTGCACTATCCCGGTAGGGACGCCCGTTGCCGAGCGCCCCCCGGACAGATCCGAGCGAGCGGGATTCCCGCACTCGGCTCCTACCTCGGGTGAGTGACGGCGAAGCGGACGCTTGGCCAGGGATGAAGAGTAC
>NZ_JACUZX010000052.1:0-7346 GCF_014851575.1 Rhizobium sp. RHZ02 | reverse complement strand
GTTAAACCATGAGCAACGACTCATTCATGATCCTCCTCGCTGTCGGCGTCCCTGCCGTGGCTATCACCGGCCTAGCTCTGGCGATCTGCGCCACATCTGGACGCTGCAGCCGCAAGGAAGAGCAGGAGCTTGATCTGCTCTGCTACGGCGCGGTCGAAGGCGCGCTTCAAGATTTCAAACCTGAGACTCAGTCTTCCTCCCGGCTTTGAGGTCTCGGTAGCTGGTGCCGGTCGAACTCCTCTTGGATCGGCACCAGCGACATTCTCGGCAGCGTAAATCGCGCCAGGACTCTAACGGCAGCCACGCCCAACTGTTCGAAACATTCGTCGGACGTGGCTGCATCAACCGAAGCAACAGGCGGCGGAGCGCTTCGGTAGACTTGAATTACTGGCTTTCCGGTTCCCCGGCGGGCCTCGTGAGACGAAGGGCCAGAGGCCCCGGCAAGGGTCGGTCCTTCGTCTCCAATGTGAATGTGCTTCGACATCTGTGTGGGCTCCTTAAGCACGAGCAACTTCGCACGGAGACGAATGCACGATGTGCAAAGAAACAAAGCATTTGGAGCAAGAAATGAGTTCCGCGGTAAAAACCCAGAGCTACATTTGCAGAATGGTCGAGAAAGAGACCAAGGGCTGGGGCGATACTCTGCCGGCCCTCGAACGGCTGGCTCACCGTTACAGCATTCCATTTTGGACAATGAATAACATAAGAATTGGCCGTGCGAAGACCGTCGAAGGCGGGATTATGCGCAGGGTCAAGCTGGCTTACCTCGACATGTGCGAACGCCAGCTCAAGAACCTCCAACACGAGCTCGAATTAGAAGGAGGAGACACGGCAGATGATTTGGATGCGGATCTGCTGGCTGAGGTTCAAAGCCTCGCTGCGAAAGTTACTCAAGCGAAAAAGGGAATAAGAGCATGAGTAACTTCATCCCCATTGAAGTGCTTAGGGAAAAGTTTCTCTATGAACCCGATACGGGGATTCTCTACTGGAGAATAAACAACAGAGGGGGGCTAGTCTCCCCTCCACGCCCGGCAGGGACACACTATCTAAGCGGATATCTCGTAGTAAGGACTGGCGGTAAGGGCTACCCAGCACACCGCATCTGTTGGGCGCTATATTATGGCGAATGGCCGTCCGAAACCATAGATCACATCAACGGCGTCCGAGACGACAACCGCATCGCCAACCTTCGCGATGTCACCCAATCAGACAATTCAAAGAACATGCGCCTCTCATCGATCAACAAATCGGGGGTGTCGGGTGTCTATTGGTCAAGTTCGAAGAGAAAATGGGTCGTCCAGATTACGCACAAGCGCTTTCAAAAGCAGCTAGGCGTCTTCGATTCATTTGATGAGGCTGTCTCAGTTCGGAAGGCCGCAGAGCTTTCGTGGGGCTATCACGAAAACCACGGCAATCGGTTACGGCCCTCATATTCAGGAAATCCATGAATGAGTTCCCCCGGTGGCCCATACCTCCGGTCACCGCAACTAGGCGCGAATGCCTTTTCTATTCAGGCACTTCCTCAAATGAGGTGGAATAGATGCTAGAAGCGGCCCTTCTTCAAAGCACGTTCCAAAGTGGAAACGTCCCATCCAAAGCCGATCTGGCGAGGGTCATCGTTCGGGTCGCCGCTGTAGACGGCCAGCTCGTTGTTCGGGATGATCTTGCCGAAGCGGAGGATGGCTTTCTTCCGGAAGCGGTCGAACGTCATGCCTCGCGCCATGCTGTTTATCTGGTTGAGCCTGCCGTTCAGGTTCTCGGTCATGTTGTTCGTCCACCGCTCCGGCATCTCGAAGTGGTTGAAGATTTGAGGCCGCCAGTTCTTCATCGACGTGGTGAGCGGGCGATAGAACCGCTTGAGGTGCGGCGGCATCGTGGCGACCAGGCGGTCGTATTCCTTCTCCGCTTCGGCTCGGGTCGCGGAGTCGTAGATCATATAGAAGCGCTCCTTCCAGATGTAGGCGTCGTTGAGGAACGGATGGTCTTCGAGGATTTCCGCCAGCGTGTCCTGCGAGGTGCTGTGCATACCGTCCCAGCGGGCAAGGAACATGCGGTGCTTGTTCTTCAGGCTGCGGCGGTCCTCGTTCTCCAGCTTCGTCTGGTACCATTTGCGGGCGTCGGCCATGCCGTCATTCGCCATGCGGACGACGTGGAACTTGTCCACGATGTTCAAGGCTTTGGGGAACATCTGCTCGGCGACATTTCGGTAGCCGCGCCACATGTCCTGCACGAACACCTTGACGTAGAACTTCCAGTGCAGCTCAGCGAAGAACGCCATTACGGCGGCCTCCGTCCGGACTGGAAGAAGGTCGAGGATTTGGCCCGTTTCCAGATCGGCGGCGACGAAGCGCATGCCGCCCAGGAGGTTGTTCTCGTCCACCCCAAGAACCTCCGGCAGGTTCGTGTGGTAATACTCCAGCTTCTCGGTGGCGAACTCGTCGAAGAGACGAATGATGTAGCTGTCATCAACGCCGTTGAGGTTCGCCGCGTCCTGAAAGTTGCGTTTGACGGATGCCAGTTGGAGCGCCCGTTTAAAGCGGTGTGTGATGTACCATTTGTGATCGAGGTCCGCGTCCATCGCTTCCAAAACGATGGCCCCGCAGTGGTGGCATTTGTACCTCTGGCGCTCGACGATCAGTACGGTCGGCATGGGTTCGATTCGCCGATCTCGGTAGCGTACCTTGACCTTGTCGTGGCGCTTCGGGATGCCAGCAAGGCAACATATCCGCTCCGGTGGGTTCGGGTGCGGATAGGTCGCGACGGGTATCTGATACTCCTGCTTGCCCTTGCGCTCGACGATGCGAGGCTCGGCAGAAGCCCTGAGTTCCTTGAGGTTCAGCCAGTTCACGAGCCAGCCGTTCCAGACCTCACTTCTCTTCTTTGGTTGCCTTGGCACGCCGCTTCAATTCCCTCTCGATTGCAGCGCGTATCAGGTCGAGCCGATCTTCCCCCGGCTCAAGAGCAGCATCCATCCTCGCCTTCGCCCCTTCAGGCAAGGTCAGGTTTACGTTCTCTGCCCATAGCTTCTTGCGCCCCATGCGGGATGGAGTTGCATGTACATGATTTTGAGTCAAGCTTCACCTATTTCGTGTACGTGATATTGACTTCATATCATGTACGCGTTATCTACGCAATCACGTACACGTTATGGAGATCGGCCATGTGGGGTGATGAAGCTTGGATGAAGCGCCAGGAAGAGCGGCTGCAGCGAGAAGCAGCTCTCGATCTGGAGCAGTGGAATAAGGGCACCGAACTGGAAAACCTGCTCAAGAGAGCCGAGAAGGACATCGAAGCGTTCCGCCTTGTTGAACTGGCGCGATTGCTCGACGGCACCAGCTTCAAGCAGCGGGAAGAAGGGCTTGAGCGCGTCCAGAAGATGAGGCTCAGCGCTCAAGGGAATGATCCTTCGTTTCAGGACGCGATCAGGGTGCACGAGCGCCTCGCCCGCCTCTCGATTGAATACGCGATCAAGAAGGCGGAAGCGGTTCTCGGCCTGGTCAGAAGCTGGGAGGCGCAGTGATGGTTTATGCAACGCGGAACGGCGGATACGGCAGGAAAACGTTGCACGAAGTGACTGACTCGCAATGGAAGACGGTGTTCTCTCAGGTGCCAGGCTGGCACCTGATTGATGAGGAAACCGCCCACCAGCTTGTCAGAAGCGGCATCGAACACGACACCGGACTTTGGATCGACGACGACGGTGTCGTTCAATACGCGGACCCTGAAAGCTAAAGCCGAAGGGGAGCTTCATAGCCCGTCCGGCCGATCCGCTCCGAGTATTGGAGCACTACACGGATCGGCCGGACTAGCGTCGGAGCAAGGTACGTATCCACTCATTTTGAGGAGCAATCATGTGGGCACCCCAAGGAACATTTCCACTCAATCTGAGGAATTGCCGATATCTCAAACTTAAGGAATGGATTTCCAGCCGCGGTGAAGAGGCTTTTCTTGCCGACGATAGGGAAGAACGAGCCGAAGGGAGCAAGCCGCAACAGGTTTCGGGGCTCTCCGCATTTTCGTGGTGCGAAGATGTGCGAAGGGCTGAGGACCTCATCGGAAGATCCGATTTACCTCCACCCCTCTTTCGCGGAAGCCGTGATGGGATTCCCCATTGGGTGGACCGAGTTGGAGCCTGCGGCAACGCCGTAATCCCACAGATACCAGAGATCATTGGGCATTTGATCCTTAGCGGGAGGGCCGCAGCATGACACAGAAGCTCCTAGACCTCTTCCGCGAGCCCCACAACATGGATACGGCCCAGATTGCGGCACACCTAGGCGGAGAGGCTGCGGGCTGGACAGAAAGCCGCGTCTACAACCTCATCAATGCAGAGCGCCGAGAAGAACGCGCCGTCCCCGTCACATGGAAAGACGTAGAGCCGAAAGAGCGCAAGCACGCTCCCACGGCCAAGCTCCGAAAGCTCGTCCCGTTCGCTGGCTATGACGGCAAGGAGGAACGCATCTGATGCAGCGTTTAGAACTTCCCTTTCCCTTGCCCGTCTCCGCCTGCTTCGAAAACGTCCCCAAGGTCGGCCGTCGCGCCACAGCTCGTTACCGTGAATGGACCAACGAAGCCTTGTGGATGATCCACAGCCAGAAGCCGCAGAAGTTCGCAGGAGAGGTGTCTATCTCCATTGGCCTCGTAGCCCCCGACAAGCGCGCGAGGGACGCTGACAACGCCTTGAAGGGCTGCCTCGACGTTCTCGTCAAGTCCGGCGTCATCCGTGACGACTCCAACCGGTATGTGCGCCGCCTGACGGTCCAGTGGGTGGCGTCTGGGGCTCCCTGTACGGTTCTAATCTCAGCCTATGAGGATGAAGCAGCATGACCCTGAAACTTGATGACGGTGAAAAAGCAGGTTTCGACATCCTTTGCGAAGCAATCCCGGCCGATCTTGCCGAGGACGTTATTCGCTCCCGCCGCAAGAAGAAGGCGATCATGACGGCTCGCATCGCTCGTCGCCTCGTCGAGCAGTATCGCGCCTATGGCAACCCAGAGAGAGCGGCAGAGATCCACGTCGCCAAGGGCTGGGTAGACTTCCAGAGCGCCTGGGCGAAGAAGGGCGAAGACTTCCGCGACACGTTCAACCCGACGCCAGTCAAGGAAACGCGAGAGCAGTATCTGGCCCGAGCCATCCAGAAGAACAACGAGGACTGGGAAGGCAACTCCCGCGCTCGTCAGGTTCGCCAGCTTATGGCGCAGGCGGTCAAGCAATGATCGACCATTGCGAACGTCAACGCGCCATCGTCGCCAAGGACCGCCTGCAGCTCGTCCAGGATAACGTCTCGCAAGAGGCCTTCATCATGGGCCTAGCCCGCCGCTCTTGGCCTGTCGGCTCCCGGTATTTCTACGCACTTCAAGGCGTTTACTCGCCACGCGGAACACAAGCACAGCAGGAGGCTAATCAATGAACGCCCGCGCAGATATCGACATAGAGAAGGCCTCCAAGATGTGGAACGACGGGCAGTCGGCCGGGATGATAGCGGGCCAGTTCGGTATCTCCCGCAATGTCGTCATCGGTCTTGCCAATCGCAACCGCGATCTGTTCCCGAACAAGAAGACCGGCGCCGCAGAAGTAACGGTAGCGGCTCCTATCCAGCGCAGGGAATACAAGCCCAGCGCCATGGCCCGTATCGATGTCGATGTCTACAAGGCCGCGCAATTGTGGAACGAGGGCATGTCTCAGGAGCGTATCGCCGCCCGCCTCGGTACGAACAAGCATGCGATCCGCAGGTTAACCGGCAAGTACCGCGAGCTATTCCCTAAGCGGCCAAAGAGTGAATTCGTCTGGACTGACGAGAAAATCGCCGCAGCCGCCAAGATGTGGGCAGACGGGATGCAGCCCAGAGAGATAGGCGAGAAGTTCGGCACGACCAAAGCGGGGCTGCTCGGCGTTGCCTTCCGCAACCGCGCTCTCTTCCCGGCTCGTGGCGTAGGCCGCAAGTCTCCTCGCGGGACACGGAAGTCACTCACGATCATCCCGAAGGCGAGACAAAAAAGCGTTGTGGAACCGGACTTCGGCCCCGCAGAGCCGCAAATTCCGGCGACGGAATACGATCTTATGCGCCTCCCGCACGCCAAGACGCTCGTCGATCTTGAGCCATGCGAATGCAAGTGGCCGCTGACATCGGGTGGACCCTTCCTTTTTTGCTCCGAGACGACGGAATCCCGAGCATCCTACTGCACCAACCATCTGGAGCGGTCTTTGCCTCGTCCAGAATACCGGAGGCTCAAAGCAGCGTGAGCGACATTCCTGCCGATGATCTGAAGATTGAGGTTTGGCCGATCCCCGGAATACACGAGCGTGGCGGACAGCACGTCGGCGTCTGCTCAGGTGTGCGCATCACCCACATACCGAGCAATATTCAGGCCTACGTCGATATTGGAAGGTCTCAGCATATCAACAAGATGATCGCCATGGACATGATCTTGGCGGCTATTACGCATCCAAGATTTCGGTAACGAGGCGAAAGGCGGCAACCATGTCCTCAAAGGCAGAGAAACTACGCAAGCGACGAGCGTCACAAGGGGCAGGGCGCCCCAGAAAGGAAGGCGTCGAGCGATACCCGAGCGGCAAGATCAAGCCCGCAGAGACCGAGAAGGAGACCTTGAGTGTGGCAGTAGCGGCACGAAAGCGCACACAGGGTTGGGCAGAGGCGACACCAGACAAGACAGTCCTAGACCCGAGGGCAGGCTACACGCTCGGCCTCATGTGCCTGGATGGAAAGATCACCGAGGAGCAGCTTGAGGCAGGCAACGAATACGCGCTGGCCATCGCACGCTATCACCGCCTCGTCGGCATCCCGTTTCCTTCCGCTCGCGCTCAATCGCTCTTCAGCATCAAGGGCCATGACGGGGAAGTCAGCGAAGAGCTTGCGGCCCGCGCTCGATCGGCAAGCAACCTGATGATGCGTCTTCAAGGCATCCTGCTTCAGTGTGTGGACGGCCCGCAGGTGCGACAGACCGTGAACTCTGTTTCGGTTATGGATCTGCAACACCTCCGCGACATGTCTCCACAGCAATTGTTGTTGCTTCGCAGGGGATTAAGCGCATTGAAGAACTCAGGGGCATTGCCAAATCATAACCGAAATGCTACCGATATTACACGCTCTGGAGTTTGTGCTTCGGCGTAAGCCCCTGATGAGCGATTTGCGATTGAGCGCCATAAGCCCGCCTTCGGATTTGATCACCGGATGGCGGGTTTTCGCATTTCAGGGAACGAGATGCCCGACGAAGACGCATTCTCACCTCTCGAATCCCACTGCTCTCTCCGAGAAGCAACCTACGACGGCATCCAAGGCTTCGCCCTCATGGACTGCGACGGAGAGATGGAGATATTCGCAGAGA
>NZ_JACUZX010000051.1:0-8723 GCF_014851575.1 Rhizobium sp. RHZ02 | reverse complement strand
CTTCAGCCGCTCCCACTGGTCATCTCGAAGAACCTCACCATCCATCGCCGACCTCCAAAAGTCAGCGTTGAATCTGATTTGCGACTCGAATGGAATCCCGGATCGTTAAATTGTCACCACAGCCTAGCTCTCTCGATTCGTTGTGGATTGAGCAGCCCCAACAATGCTCGCGGAATAAACCAGCATGCCACCGCCGTCAGCTCGCACCAAACAGCGTCGCCGACCTCCTCTTGCATCAGCAACGTGAACATCGCGAAACCACACCTGGAGATCAACATCATGACCGCTGACAATACCCACAAATATGCGCCTGCAAAGTTCGCAAGGGTTTGGAATATCCGTGATTACGCCAAGCGTTTCAGGCTTGATCGATTTGAAGAAAAGCGGCTGCTGAAGCTCCTGGGACCAACGGCGACAGAGCGCCAGCTTCTAATGAACGCGGGCCGCCGGCCCCTCTAGAACGCCGAGCGCGGCAGGAGATTCATAATCAAGAAAGCACCAGCAAACATTGAAAGTTAAGAGCGGGAAAGCCAAGGCGCTTGGGTCTGCCGAAGAAAGGAAGCCAATCCGCGTCCATTCCAAAGCGCCAAGCCCGGACCTGGAAGCATGTAGAAGCCTTAGACCAACCGCAGTGGAGCTCAGTCTCGTAAACGCGCAACGCTACACCTTCCAGATCAAGGATTGAAACAATGTGCCACAGCTCTGAGGAACCACGATCGACGCTCCGGCGCGTTCTTAGACGCGCCAACTACAAAACGTCGGAAATGCAAGCCGCCGAGGGTGATTTGCATCAGGCTGAAACTGTCATCATTCGCAGAATTGAAGCTGCGACCATTCCCACGAAGAACTATTCTCCGTTCAAACGGCAGCGACAGAGCCGCAATTCTGATGCTATTGCTACGTGGGAGAACGAGGGCGGCTCTGTGCAGGCGTCGAAACAGAAGCGATAGAACCGCTGCAAAATGCCCTTCTCTAGCGCCGTTGGCCGCGACGCACTTCGCCCTTTGCCTGCGTTTAATTGGAGCAATAAGCATAGACCGCAAACGTCGGTTGACCTTCAAGGAGGGAGGCCTGCGAAGCCTCGTCAGAGATGAACGAACACGTTCTTCGTACATTCACCAACAACGTCCCGGCGGTAGTGAAATCAGCGGTGCCCCCGAAGCGACTTGTCTGCACTGGTCGAGGTCTGCCCGAATGGGAATTCGGAAGCCCGTTCACAATGACTCCTGGCCCCGGGGGGCGTGTGGTAATCGGCCATCATATCTCCTATCGGGCGAGCCAGCCACCGTCGACTGGCAGCACTGTCCCATGAACATAATCCGAGGCGCGCGAGGCAAGAAAAACCGCTGCCCCCACCATATCCTGTGGCTTGGCCCAGCGCGCGGCCGGAATGCGCTTCAGGATATCCGCGCTTCTTTCGGCATCGGCGCGAAGCGCCTCGGTATTGTTGGTCTCGACATAGCCGGGCGCGATCGCATTGACATTGATGCCTTTCGACGCCCATTCGTTCGCCATCAGCCTGGTGATACCGGCCAGCCCGCTCTTCGATGCCGTGTAGGATGGAATACGAACGCCTCCCTGAAACGACAGGAGCGAGGCGATGTTGATGATCTTCGCCGGCATATCCCGAGCGAGTGCTGCCTTCGCGAACGCCTGGCAGAGGAAGAAGACGGATTTCAGATTGGTGTCCAGAACGGCATCCCAGTCCTCTTCTGGGCACCATTCCATTCAGAACGTATTGAATACGTTCAACTTCCTGATATCGCTAGGTCTTTCGCTCACCCACTGCTACACACGGGTGACACACAAGTGCATATCAGAATGGCCAGCCCAATGCGCCGTAAAGGCTCCACCTTCTTCCAGTTCAGAAAGCGTATTCCGAAGGATGTCATCGGCAAGGCCCGGGGTGTATCTCTAGCCATTCCAGTTGGTGACGAGGTTCTCCACATCGTCGTAGGCGACGGTACTGTCGAGATAATGGGCTCTCTTCGAACGCGTGACCAGGGAGAAGCCAAGGAGCGTCAAGCGGTCGTGTTGGCCTATCTGGATGGTGTCTGGAAATCGCTTCGCGAAGGCCCCAAGCGGCTCACGCAGAAACAGATAGTCGCGCTGGCGGGCGAGGCTTATCGGGGGCCGGTTGCGCTGTTCGAGGATGATCCCGCTGCGCCGTCCGTTTGGAAGCAGATTGATAGACTTCACGCGGAAGCGATGGAAGGAGGAGAGGCTGCCAGAGAGCAATGGTTCGGCGAGACCGTTGATCAAATCTTAGCCAGCCATCAACTCGTTGTGGACAACGAAAGCCGTATCGCCCTCATAGCGGCGGCTGGCAAAGCGATCATTGAAGCGTCGGCTCGTCTCGGACGGAACGCCGAAGGTGATTACAGCCCCGATCCGGCCGCCGAGCGGTTCCCTCCGCTGGAGCTGAAAAAGGAGGCGAAGGCACCGAAGCCATTGCCTCAGGGGTCACAGAGCATAACCGGACTTGCGGAAGGATGGTGGCGCGAGGCTAAGGCGGCTGGCAACGCGGTCAGCACACACGAGGCATACCTGCGGGCGGGCGAAGCAGCTCTCGGAGTTCCTTGGCCACGATGATGCCCGTGCGGTGACCTCAGACGACGTCATTGCATTCAAAGATCACAGAATTGAGCAAGGGGTGAGCCTGAAGACGATTGGTATGGGGGACCTTTCCGCAATACGGCAGCTCTACAAGTGGGGCGTTGCTAACCGGAAAGTAGACCATAACCCTGCTGATGGTGTTAAGGTCGCCAAGCAGAAGAAGAAGCGGCCCCGAGACCCGGGCTTCACAGATGAAGAGGCGGTTACCGTCCTGTCGGCGGCGTTCCACCACAAGGGCGCCGGGAAGGCGGCGAAACACCTATCGAATGCTCGGCGCTGGCTACCATGGCTTTGCGCCTATTCCGGTGCCCGCGTCGGCGAAATGACACAGCTACGAAAGCAGGACCTGCGCCAAGAGAACGGCCTCTGGATCATCAAAATAACCCCGGAGGCAGGCACAGTGAAGGACGGGGATTTCCGCGATGTTCCGCTACATCCACACCTCATTGAACAGGGCTTTCCTGATTTCGTGGCAAAGGCAGCAGAAGGCTACCTCTTCATGAAAGTCTACGGCGACACCGATGAAGACCAGAGGGCCGCATGGAAGTCTGCCAAGAACCGCCTCACCGACTTCGTACGTAAGGCCGTCACTGACCCGAATGTGCAGCCAAACCATGCGTGGCGACACCGCTTCATTACACTTGCCCGCAACCTTGCTGCCTTGGCCTCGTTGGAGGCAATGCCGTATTTGTCCCCCTCATCGCCCGGTTCATGGCCGGTGATTGAGCAGCGAACATCCCGAGCTATGTCATGCTCGCTGGAGCTTATGCGCTGGCGCAGAACGCCCATGTCCGCGGCGACTTTCTTTACAGCTCGCTGCGACCCCGAATACAGGCGACGCTTGATCTCATCCTTTACATCCTGTTCTTCCTGCCAGGCGTCGCCGCGCTCATCTATACCGGTTATGACTATGCAGCACTTTCCTGGCGGATTGGCGAGCATTCGACCATCACGGCCGAAGGTCCGCCGATCTACTACTTCAAGACAGTCATTCCAATCGCGGGCGCGCTTGTCATGCTACAGGGGCTCGCCGAGATCGCGCGCTGCATCGTCTGCCTGAAAACCGGCGCATGGCCGGGCCGGCTCAAGGATGTGGAGGAGATCGACGTCGTCGCGGAGCAGCTTGCCAATAGCGAGCACATAGATACGCAGACGCGCGAGGCCGCGATCGAGCGCGCCCAGGATATCGACAGGGCGGCCCGGCAACGAGGCCGAGGTGGAGACATGGAGACGTGAGTGATCCGTTCCTCGGATTGACGATGCTAGCTCTCATTGTGGTCGTCATCGTGATGGGCTTCCCGACAGCCTTCACGCTGATGGGGCTCGGCATGGTTTTCGGCTTCTACGCATTCTACAATCCCGCCGAACATTGGATCGACAATCGCGTCTTCGATTTGATGGTTCAGCGCACCTACGGCGCCATGACTAACGACGTCCTGGTCTCGATCCCACTCTTCGTGCTGATGGGCTATGTGATGGAGCGCGGCGCGCTGGTCGACAAGATGTTCTACAGCATCCAGCTTTCGTTCCGGCGGGTGCCTGCCTCACTGGCCGTAGCGACGCTGATTATCTGCACCTTCTGGGGTATCGCCAGCGGCCTCGTAGGCGCAGTCGTGGTGCTGATGGGCGTCATCGCGATGAACCCGATGCTGCGCGCCGGCTATGACGTCAAGCTTGCCTCCGGGGTGATCACCGCAGGCGGCACGCTGGGCATTCTGATCCCGCCATCGGTGATGATCATCGTCTACGCTGCCGTCGCGGGGCAATCGGTGGTCAAGCTCTATGCGGCCACAATGTTTCCCGGCTTCTTTTCTGGCATTTCTCTATCTCGTCTACGTTCTCGCCTGGGCGATGATCAATCCAAGGATCGCGCCCGCCTTGCCCGAGGAACAGACGCGAGTTCCCGTGGCCGCCTGGATGGGACGCTTTCAGGGGCACTATTCGAACAACATGCTCGCCGGGCTTCTCCGTGCCCTGGTTTCACCATCAAAGGCGATGGCGATCGAGACGGACGAGGGACGGCTCACCTATTGGAAGCTGGTCAAGAATGCCTTCGCCGCGCTCGTGCCTTTGTCGCTGACGGCTTTCACCCTGGCTCTCATCTGGTGGTATGTCGTCATCCACCCCCAGGACTCGGCGGAGGCGGAAGTGCCAGAAGGGCTGGAAGAGCTCGGCGGACCCGCAGCGGATGCCGGCCCGGCGGTGTTAAATGGGCCGTCAACCAGCTTCTACCTGACGTTCGGGATCATAGCGGCGATGGCGGTGGTGGTCCTCGTGCGCTACTACAGGAATATGAATGCCGAGCGGCTGCAGGTGGTGAAGCTGCTGGCTTCGTCGGTCATGCCGCTCGGGATCCTGACCGTCGTCGTGCTCGCCGTCATTCTGTTCGGCATCACGACGGCCACCGAGTCCGCCGCGGTCGGTGCCGCCGGCGCTTTCTTGCTAGCGTTCCAGGCCCGGACGCTCAACTGGAAACGCACAAAGGAGGCAGTGTTCCTCACGGCGAAGACCACTGCCATGGTCTGCTGGCTCTTCGTCGGCTCGGCACTCTTCTCCGCAGTCTTCGCCATTCTTGGCGGCCAGGCGTTGATCGAGCAGTGGGTGCTGTCGCTCAACATGACGCCCGTCCAATTCATGATCCTGTCGCAGGCGATCATCTTCATCCTCGGCTGGCCGCTGGAATGGACCGAAATCATCATTATCTTCGTACCGATCTTCCTGCCGATGCTCCGACACTTCGGCATCGATCCGATCCTCTGGGGCGTGCTCGTCTTCGTCAATCTGCAGGCGGCGTTCCTTTCGCCGCCGGTTGCGATGTCGGCCTATTACCTCAAGGGTGTCTCGCCGCCGCACGTCACCCTCAACCAGATCTTCGCAGGCATGATGCCTTATATGCTGATCGTCATTCTCTGCATGGTTATCATGTATGTCTGGCCGGGCATGACGCTCTGGCTCCCAGCCTATCTGTATGGCTAAACGAAGTCTCAGCGTTGTATCTATGCACAGCATGGCTTGTCAGGCATCGTCCGCAATGAGACCAAAAAGCGGAGCAACCAATTTGAAGGGGATCGAACTGATGACCCCGTTGTTACACAGCCTTTATCTCAACGGCTCCAGAGGCTGACTTCGTCCGGACCAAGGACAATGAACAATTGGGGCTCGGAGCTGATTGTGAGCTTTTCGATACGCAGATCGGCTAGCATCCGTTCGGGTTGAAAGTCGAAATCACTGCCTCTGTCGCTTCGCTGCCGTGGGCTTGGCTCATTGAGCCCGTGTGATCAACGCGACAGTTGGGAAATAAGATCGGTACCGACCGACATCTCGCGTTAACAGCGGGAGCTGTTGAACCGCTGCATGGGCGCCAACGATAAAATCCGGCAGGACTCCCGTACGAGAACCACCGGCTCGACGATACCGTGTGAATACTTTTCCGGCGAGAAATAGCGCGGCTCGCGGAATGGGCGCGACGACCAGTCCCGCTTCGTCTATGAACGCATCAAGTTCCTCGATCCGCTCATAGCGAACCGCAAGTTCGGCATAGACTACATCATTGATCAACAATGGACCGGCAAGACTGGCCGTCTCAAGTTGCTCGACCGCCCAGTCTCCCCAGGTCGAGTCATTGGTCACAAGGTTGAGCAAGACATTCGTGTCGACAAGCGTCACGCTTCACCACGCGTGAGTGCCATGATCGCATCCGTATCGAGCCCTTCTCCGGCATGCCCCCGAAGCTTTTGAAAGCGGCTGGCAGGTTGCTGTCCATCAGCCCTTGTCAGCACTATGCTACCATCCACAGCTCGACGGAAGTCGACCTCGCTTCCGGGCACAATGCCAAGCAGTTCTCGCACCGCTTTCGGGATTGTCACCTGCCCCTTGGCTGTTACTGTCGTTGTCATGCTGTGCGCCTCGTTACACGTTGCGAACATGGAATGTGCGTTCGCAATCCTTACCTACACTCGCACGCCGTGCCCGTTCCCCAAACGACCGGCGGAGGTCGGCTTCCCCGACATTTTTGGGCGAGCCCACCGCCCTAGTCCGCCGGACTTTCCTCATCAGACAAACGGTGGGGTCGCCCTCGCCAGCGGAAGAAATACTCCACTAAGGTTTAAGCTTGCATCATTCAAGTGTCCCGCAGATCGGTAGTTGATTGTATTCGTGAAGCGACCAGAGGCGGGGTTCTTTCGGCAATCTCGGCTCGGCGGCCTGCCGCGACAATGGTCTGACATTCCGGCAGAACGAGCGCGCGGGTGATACGGATCTGAAGGCACATTACGATCGCATCCTCGTCAACACGGACGGCAGCTGGCCGACGACCGCGGTGACGGAGAACATGCGCGCCTATCAGATCAACAATCAGCTTGAGAGCCAGTTCGATACCGGCAGCGTCTCCCACACGCTGCTCGGGGGCTCGATTACACTTGGGTCTCGTCTGACTTCGCCATGGGCAGCTAAGGCATCGGGTTTCGCCGGCGCCACAAAGCTGAAATACTTCAAATCGTTGGCCTCCTCTGCGGCGGCGGGAGCCCCTCCGAAGCCGCGTTGCGACAAAGTCATTGCGGTAGGCTATCCAAACCGAAATTGCTCCTAGATAGTCCCACTGTATCTGGACGAATGGAAAAGCACCTATGGCAACTGGACTTCTCGCACTGCTCGATGACGTCGCGGCAATTGCGAAACTTGCGGCTGCGTCGCTGGATGATGTCGCCGCTCAAACAGCAAAAGCAGGTGCAAAAGCGGCGGGAGTCGTGATCGACGATGCAGCGGTAACACCGAGATACGCGGTTGGCCTGTCGCCCGCGCGAGAATTGCCAATTATCGCTAAGATCGCCCTCGGATCCTTGAAGAACAAGCTTCTCTTTCTTCTGCCGGCGTGTATTTTTTTCGGCTACTTTGCGCCTTGGGCGATCACGCCGCTGCTGATGGTCGGAGGCGTTTATCTTTGCTACGAGGGAGCCGAAAAGCTCTATGAAGCGATTGCCCCACACGACGCGCACAAGCATGAGGCGGCAGTGATGGGAACATCCGACCCGGTCGCGTTGGAAAACCAGAAGGTTGCGGGCGCAATCAGAACGGACTTCATACTCTCAGCAGAAATCATGGCACTAACCCTCGCGAACGTCGCCGCTTCCAATATCTACACGCAAGCTGCTGTCCTGGCGTCCGTCGGAATCCTCATCACCTTGGCCGTCTACGGCGTTGTCGCCCTCATTGTGAAGGCGGACGACATAGGGCTCGCGCTTGCTACTTCCTCAGTCGGCTTGGTCAGAGCGTTCGGCCGCGGCCTCGTTATCGGCGTCCCCTTGTTTCTCAGCATCCTTGCAATGATTGGGACCGCCGCTATGCTCTGGGTGGGCGGCAGCATTCTCGTCCACGGAATGGCCCAACTGGGCTTCCATGGACCGGAACATTTCATTGACACGATTGCAGTCGGCGTCAGTGCCGTGTCGGCATATCTCACGGGGGTTCTGCATTGGACGACCACATCCGCGCTTCAGGCAGTGCTGGCGATTTTGATCGGCGGCATGACCATTGTGTTGGTGCATGCGTCGTCCCGGTTGATCAGGCGGCTCCGACCTCAAAATCCGTGAGTGGGTGTCACTTGATTCTTTCTGGGTGAACTCTGACGAGCCGAGGCGTCGCAAATACGATCATCCGGGCGACGGGGCTCTGCGGCTTTGCCAACGCTTGCCTATGCCCCCGATCGGCTCTGAGGATCGCGTTGCGGATCAACTGCATCGAAGGTATCAAGGCGAACGCCAATATGTGCGAGAAACATCTGATGTCTGGCACTGCATTGGCGACCGAACTCGTTCCACTGCTTGGCTATGACGTTGCGGCCGAATTCGCAAAGCAGGCGCTCAACACCGGCAGAACCCTCGCAGAACTGCTCAAGCATGCCTCCATATCTGACCACGTGCTGGCGCAGGTCTTTGCCGTTGCCACTCTTGTTGCGCCCTCCTCCTGCGCCTCGCCGATAGCTAGAAGGTCGCCGCACCGCTACCCCACGGGCCGTGGTGGAAGTCCTTGCTGTCGAGGCGATCAAAGCCGTGCGCGCCGAAGAAGTCACGCTGCGCCTGGATCAGGTTCGCGGTGCCGCGGCCTTGGCG
>NZ_JACUZX010000050.1:0-9252 GCF_014851575.1 Rhizobium sp. RHZ02 | reverse complement strand
ACTGCTGGCCTTCCTCGAAGCGCTCTGATTATGCCGAACTACCGCATGGCCGAAACGAGGCTCGACAACGGCTAAACTCGGTCATGCGGCATAATCCGGCCCACGGCATAATGCGTCAATTCGTGACTCAGGATGGCAAAATATGAAGCGTCGTCCCGGAAGGCGTCGCAGTGCGGCATCTGAATATAGTCGTGGGCTGCGGCATAATAGGCCGACGAGCCGCCATGACGGATCATGGCGCCGGTGTTGGCAAAGAAGCGACCGGCCTCACCGAGGCGGTCGAATGGATCCGACAGATTTGCTGGCTTGTCAACCCGGGCACCGAGGCCATCGATCTGATCGGCATTGAAGACGGTGTAGGCTTTCATGAAGGGGATGGAGCGCTCGACGTCGTCGCCGCCATCAGCCGTTTCGGTACGGATGATCGAGCTGGCAAAGACGACGGTCGTTCCGCTTTCGCCCTTGCGAACCGCGCCGCCGAGTTCGAGCGCCTGGCGGAATGTCATCCAGGTCGAGGACGAGAAACCGCGGGCGATTGCCTCCGACCAGAGGAGAATGACGTTGATCCCGGAATAGGCTGCGCCATTGAAGCGCAGCGGTCGTGAGACCGGATCGGACGAGTAAGCGCTATGCCAGGGTTGGGTCCAGGGACGGACACCCTGTTCGAGAGCGGCAATGATTGTGTCGGTGATGCGGCCGTGGATGTCGGATCGTTGGCTGGTTTGCTGCCTTGTCATGCTGGAACCTCCGCTTGGGGTCGCGACCATCGCGACCTGCTACGGCGGTCCAAAAGCCGGGCTTCAAGCGCTGGCCGGCACCCGAAGGGCCGAAACGCCAGTGGAGGACGGCAACGCCGTTGCGGCCAGTGCGAGCCTGGCAGGACCGAAAGCCGCAGCAGGACGCGGGGGACGCGGGTTCAAGCGGATCCACAGGTTCAGGAGGCAAACACCAACGCGACCGGCACCTTGGCGTGCTACCCAAGATATCGCGTCCCGCACCGACCGCCCCCTGGCATCCGGTTGGGAGGCCATCTTGGCCAGCGGCCCCTGTGCGACCGCACACAAAGGCCGCACATATGGAAGCAAACGAAGGCGCGACCGGCGCTCTTCTTACATTCCTCATCGACCAGATATTGAAGGAAGCGCAGGATCAGGCGCTGCTACGCGGTATCGAGTACAATGCGGAACACAGTAGAGCGCAGATTAGTCGGCTTGCCGCTTGATTTTGTGCGTAATGTCTTCCACTTGAAACAGTCAACACCACTCGACTTCAAAATCGTCGATATTGAAAATCGCGATATTGTCGCCCTCCTCACCGAACGCGCTTTTGTACGCCACGCCGTCGTAACCGAGGGAGCGAAACAACTCAGCGAGGATCTGTGTGGGAGCGTACTCCGCTGCGTCGTCGGACCTATCTGCCGGCGTTGAGAATGCCTGTCGATATCCGACCAGACGGCTTTCTCCAACTCCGCGCGTTCTGGCTCTTTGAAGTATATGAACTGCTTTTCGGCGAGCATGCTGCAGTCGATCAGTTTCGGTTCGCGCAAACATTTCAAAACGGCGACAGTCACGTAAGCGCCGATCGCAGGTCTGACTTCCGATACTGCCATGGCGTCGTCTGTCGACATATAGAGACAGGGTATGCCGCGGGGGGCACGCGCCCGTCGCTGGCCCGGTCACGCAAAGGCATCATGCGGGTCTTGTCGGCCGCGCACTCGATATCGTCGATGTCGATGTCTTCACCGTCGTCGCCGGTTTGATATATCGGCCTCAGGCCATGTGCCATTTGAGCGCGCATTAACCTCGCGCCCACATTGACGATATTCTCTCAAGTATGACACGTCGCGGCGACGGCTTGCAGAAATTCTTCCGTCTCCGGAGTCACCTTCGTCACCGGCCAGACGCTTCACTTCTATGGCGGCGCGTCGATTGGAAGAGCTGCACTATTAAGTGCTGCGGCTGGCCTTTTTTGGATGCTGTTTGGCACAAACAGCATCCTCGTCATGTTTGAACCAGGGTTCGTAAGGAGCGACTGTCGGCACCATCAACTTTAACCTTTAAGGAAAAGACATGACCGACATCCCCATCGTCATTGCAGGTGTCAAAATTCCCGATGGCTCCATGGCGAAGGCAGCAACGGAGCTAGTTCGAGATACCGAAACGGACCTGCTTTACCACCACTCGCGACGGGTCTTCCTGTTCGGCGCCCTGACGGGTGATCGCAAGGGCCTGAGCTACGACGCAGAACTTTTGTACATTGGCGCCATGTTTCACGATATGGGCCTCATGGATTCGCACGCGAGCGAGACGGAACGCTTCGAGGTCGACGGAGCGAACGCAGCACGGGATTTCCTGAGCGCCTACGACATATCGGAGCGCGACGTCGACGACGTTTGGGACTCGATCGCGCTTCACACGACGCCGGGCATCCCTCAGTATAAGCGACCGACCGTCGCCCTCGTGACTGCCGGGGTCGAGATGGACGTGCTCGGCATCGGCTACGACGACTTCACAGATGAACAGCGTGAGGAAGTCTGCGCATGCCACCCGCGCGGCCTGAAGTTCAAGCACGGCATCCTGTCATCCTTCTGCATGGGAACGATCCGGAAGCCTGAGACCACTTTTGGCAACGTGAAGGCGGACGTGCTCTCAAAGATGGATCCGACCTACCGACGTGTGGACTTCGCGGATCTCATTCTCCAGTCGAAGTGGGAGAGCTAGGCGGCAACTACACCGTCCTATTGGGTGAGCTACTCTTCCATCTGTTGAAAGCTCGCCCTGTACTGACCGGGGGTGACGCTCAGCCTTCGTAGGAAGACCTGCCGCATACGGTGTGGTGTACCAAACCCGCATTCGAACGCGATCTCCTTGAGTGCCAGACGGCTTCCTTCCAATAGGTTGCGGGCGGCGTCCAGCCGGGCGTTCTCGACAAACTCGGCTGGCGTCGTTCGCGCCTGCTCCGCAAACAGACGAGCAAAGCTCCTGCGGCTCATGTGGATGTGGTCGGCAAGCTCGTCCACCGTCAGACGGGACCTCAGGTTCGCCATGACAAACTCCGAGATCGCCGCCAGCGGAGACTTGGGATCCGCCGGCGCCACCACATATGGACTAAACTGCGACTGCCCGCCCTGGCGCTGGGCGACGACGACAAGACGCTTTGCGACTGTCAGAGCGATCTCCGTTCCGTGGTCCTCCCTCACGATGGCGAGCGCAAGATCGATCCCGGCTGTCACTCCGGCCGAGGTCAACAGACCGCCGTCCTTGACGTAGATACGGTCGCGGTCCACGACGGCGTCCGGGAAGCGCTCCGCCAGAGCGTCGGCATTTTGCCAATGCGTCGTCACCCGCTTTCCACCAAGAAGACCTGCATGTCCAAGGACGAACGTGCCCGTGCAAACCGATCCCGTTCGGACCGAAATCTTCGACAAGCGCCGGATGCATTCCAACATGCCCGTGTCCGGGAGGTCATCGGGAAGTTTCGGGCCGCCGGCTACGAGTACAAGATCGTAGCCGCTGGTGGCTTCGTCGTATGTTCGGTGCGCTTCCATCCGCATTCCGTTTGAGGCCGCGAAAATGCCCTCCGGTCCGACAACCTCGACCAGATATCTGTCGCCCTCCGGCAGAAGTGCATTTGCTTCCTCGAACACGTCCATCGGACCGGAAACGTCGATTGCTTGGACGCCGGGAAAGACGATAACAGCTACTGAGCGCATGCGAAGCTCCCGCCGTGGAATTCCTCAATGAGCACCATAGCCAACCCTTTGTTCAATCGGGATCGACCCGACATTGAAGAAGCGTCGAATAACACGATTGGCTGCACCCTACGAACATCGCATGATTGTCTCGATCAGGCGCTCGCACGTCCGCACCACGTTCTTGATAGGTGCGGTCGCGACGCCGAGCAGCAGCCCGGCCTCTGCCATTTCAGCGGACGCGTACCAGGGCGAAAGCGGTGCGGGAAACGTGCCGAAGGTCAATGCATCCCTGGCGATCGCAACGTCGGGCGCGCCCTTAGGCAGTTTAAGGAGGACCGACAGGCCCGGAGCCGAGACCGAGTCCGGGCCTAGGGTGTCGCGGAAATAGTCGAGAACCGGCTGCCGGGCCGCCGCGTAGGCACGTTTGATCCTCCTCAGGTGTCGCATGTAGTGCCCTTCTCGTATGAACTCGGAAATCGCCAACTGAACCGACGGACCGGGAGGCGGAGACAGGCAGGCCGCCACTTCGGCGAACCGGCCTGCGAGTTCGGCAGGAGCGATAACGAAACCGAGCCGGAGGGCCGGACTGATCGTCTTGCTGAACGAACCGATGTGAATGACACGGCCGCCGTTATCGATCGAGGCGAGCGCCGGCGCAGCCCGCCCGCTTAGCTGGAGTTCGCTCAGGTAGTCGTCCTCGACGATCCAGGCTCCGGTGCGCTCCGCCCACGCGAGAAGTTGCAGCCGTCTCTGCAGAGAAAGTGTCGCGCCAAGTGGTGCCTGCTGGCCCGGCGTCAGCACCGCGAGCTTCGCTTCGGGGCAGTTGCGTGTTCCGTGGTCGACGTCAAGGCCTTCGCCGTCGACGGGGACCGGGACCGGAAGCACATGAGCAAGTTCAAGGGCCCGCCGGGTCCAAGGAAATCCGGGATCCTCGAACCACGCGCTGTGGCCTTGCAGTCCGAGGACGTTGAGGGTCAGTCCAAATCCGCCTGCGAAGCCGCCGGTGATGATGACCTGAGAAGCCGAGCAGTTGATCCCTCTGGCCACGGCCAGATACGCTGCGATCTCACGTCTCAACTCCAGCTCTCCGCGAGGGTCCGGGTAGAGAGGCGGCGCACTTAATTCGGCGCGAACGGCACTTGCACGCAGCCGGGCAAGCAATTTCGAGGGCATGGTATGAGATGCCGGAACGCCCATCTGAAACAGTGCGGGTCCTTGAGTCATCTCAAGATACGCCTCAATAAATGAGCCTGCCGTCGGCGACGTCCCCCTTTTGGAACCGGAGCGGGGACGATCCGCCACCCGCGTTCCCGCGGCCCCCGAAGCTTCGATCAACTGCGCGGCGGCGAGCTTCTCGTAAGCAGTCCGTACCGTTCCCCGCGCGACGCCGAGCTGTACTGCAAGATCCTGCCACGAGGGAAGCCGTGCACCCGGTTCAAGTACCCCATCGTCTATGGCTCTGGCGATCCCCCTGCGGATCTGCTCGGACAGGGAGTGTGATTCTGCCCGGTCCACGGTCAACTTCAGCAGCGTGCTCATCTGGTCATGGTACACTAATTCTTCGCGTTTTTGGTTCTTTTTTCTGGATCATGATGGGAGCATTTTCAATGCGTCTCTGAAGGAGAATGAACCATGAAACGATCGATTAATTCCGCTGCAGCCGCACTTGCGCTTGCCATTTCGATTGCGGGACCAGTGCCGGCCCACGACGCCGAGCGGGAAAGCGTCACGCCGAAGTTCGCCCAGGCGCTCGCCAACATTCCTGGCAAGTCCATGCGCGTCGTCGAGGTTGACTACGCGCCCGGTGCCTCCTCGCTCCCGCACACGCACGCTCCGTCCGCCTTCATCTACGCCTACGTCCTCTCGGGCGAGGTGGAATCGAAGGTCAACGACGGCGAAACCCGTAGGTACAAGGCGGGCGAAAGCTGGTTCGAGGCGCCCGGCGCCGTTCACTCCGTCAGCCGCAACGCCAGCGACACGGTGCCGGCAAAACTGCTTGCCGTCTTCATCGTCGATACCGACGAGACGAAACTCACCACCCCTGTCAAGGAATAAAAGGAACTCGAACGATGACAAGAAGGCTCGACTACAATCAGGTTGCTCCAAACGGCGCCAAGGCGCTCGGCGGCGTCTATGGCTACGTGCTCCAGAGCGGTCTGCCGGGTGAACTGGTAGACCTCGTGTATCTGCGAGTATCCCAGATCAACAACTGCGCCTACTGCCTCGACATGCATACTCGCGAGCTCCTGAAGCGCGGCGTGAAGATCGAAAAGCTCGCGCTGGTTCAGGCATGGGAGGAAGGCGGCAACCTCTTCAGCGAGGCCGAGCGCGCTGCGCTTGCCTGGGCCGAAACCGTGACTCTTGTTGCGGAGACCGGCGTACCGGACGGCGCATACGAGGCGGCACGCCAGGTCTTCGACGAGAAGCAGCTTGTCGATCTTACGATCGCCATCAGCCTGATGAACAGCTACAATCGCATGGCGATCAGCTTCCGCAACACGCCTCAAGCGGTCCTCGAGACCTGACGGAGGACAGAACATGGCTGTCGTTGAAATTTCCGGCATCAGGATTCCGGACAGCAGGCTGGCCCGCGAAGCGAGCGAGTTCGTCCGAGAGATGGAGAGCACGTTGCTGTTCGAGCACTCCACGCGTGTCTATTTCTGGGGCGCGATGGCCGGGCAGCGGAGGGGCCTGAACTTCGATCGGGAACTGCTCTTCGCGGCGGCCATGTTCCACGACGTCGGCCTGACAGCGGGCTTCAAGGAGAGCAGACTGCGCTTCGAAGTCGACGGCGCGAACGCCGCCCGGGACTTTCTTCGCGGCCACGGCATCTCGGAAGACGACATGCAGAAGGTCTGGCTCGCGATCGCGCTGCACACGACACCGGGGATTTCGGCGCATCTGGACCCTATCGCGTGCCTGACTGCCGAAGGGGTCATGATGGACCTCGTCGGCGCCGACTATGACCGGTTCGACGAAGACCAGCGAGCTGCCGTCGAAGCAGCATATCCGCGCGGAGCCGGCTTCGCTGAAGGTCTACTCCAGGCACTTTACGATGGCCTGGAGCACCGACCGGACGTCACTCAGGGAACAGGTCTCGCCGACGTGATGGCGGACAAGAACGCTCATTTCCATCGCCGCAACTTCTGCTGCCTGATGCGGAATTCCCCGTGGGCATGCGACGATTGCAGCTCCAGCTAAGAGGTTTTCCCATGTCGAAAATACCAGACGGAGTACGAATCCCTGACAGCCAGATTGCCCGCGAGGTCACCGAATTCATCCGTGACACCGAGAGCGACCTGCTCTTTCACCACTCCGTACGGGTCTACTTCTGGGGAGCGATGACCGCAAACAGAAAGCGAATGATCTTCGACCCTGAACTGCTTTATACGGCATGCATGTTCCACGACCTCGGACTGACAGAGCAGTATGGTGACAGCCAGCTCCGCTTCGAGGTCGACGGCGCCAATGCCGCAGCCGACTTCCTTAGAAGCCGTGGGATCGCGCCAGGGCAGATCGAGATCGTCTGGAACGCTGTCGCGCTCCACACCACTCCCGGCATTCCGGAATTCATGCGCCCGGAGATCGCACTGGTTCAGGCGGGCGCCGGAATGGACGTGGTAGGACGTGGTTTCGACGAGTTTTCGCCCGAGGAACGCGAAGCTGTCGTCGCAGCATATCCTCGCGAGGACGCCTTTGCAGAAGGTATCGTCGACGCCTTCTATCATGGAATGAAGCATCGCCCCCAGAGCACGTTCGGCACGTTCAACGACGACATCCTCGCGTTCAAGGATCCGGCGTTCGAGCGGGTCGACATCTGCAAGGCGATATTCAGCTCCCGCTGGAAGGTGGAACCTCGCTGCTGCGGACACGAGCGCGATCATGCGCATTGAGAAGAAGACAAGTTGCCGGGTCTGTGACGTCCAAATCTGCTTGATACCGCAGATGTTGAATCTTCGGGCCCGCGCTCACGAATAGGAAAAACGCAATCATGAAGACACGAACGTTTCTCGTCACTGGTGCGAGCAGAGGCATTGGCAGAGCGCTGTCACATCGCCTTGCCGAATCCGGCCATCTGGTTGTCGGCATCGCACGCGGGAAGGACGCGACCTTCCCTGGGGAGCTCGCCGCTATCGATCTCAATGACGACCGCGCGACCTCCGAGGCATTGGCAGACATGGCGAAGAAGTACTCCTTCGACGGAGTGGTGAACAATGTCGGGATGGCCAAGCTCCACCGTCTCGGGGAGATCGATCTGGCCGACGTCGACGGCATGCTCCGCTTGAATATCCACTCGACAATCCAGACCACCCAGGCCGTCCTGCCAGGTCTCATGGAGAAGAGATGGGGAAGGATCGTTAACGTGACGAGCCTTGTGACGACCGGGACACCGCTCAGGAGCGGATACGCGGCTGCGAAGGCCGCGGTCAACAGTCTCACGCGAACATGGGCGATGGAACTCGCCGAGACCGGCGTGACCGTCAACGCCGTTGCGCCCGGTCCGACCGAGACCGAGATGTTTCGGCGAAACACCCCCTCTGGCAGCGAGGCCGAAGCTCGCTTTCTTTCGATGATTCCGATGAGGCGCCTGGGTAAGCCGGAGGAGATCGCAGCCGCGATCGCCTTTCTGCTCTCGGAGGACGCATCCTACATTACCGGACAGATCCTCTTCGCGGATGGTGGCGGATCTGTAGGACGAGCCTCAGTCTGACAGTTCACAGAGAACGGGCCGTCTCCAGCGACGGCCCGTGAAGTTTTGCACCCCTGGAACCAGAACTATCCGCTCCCGCTAAAGATTGCGAGCGATCAATGATCACGAGAAATGAATGCGGGTCTCCTCGAGCATTGCGACGACCTCGTCCGAGACCAGGCGGATCAAAGGGTCTCTCTTGTCGCGCCTGCGTGTGAGCAGGAACACCTCCCTGTTTGGGGGGAAGCGGACCGAGATCGCAGAGCCGCGGCGCAGCGTCGCAGCGTCGCTGCGACCAATATAGTGAGGTAGGAGCGCCAGCCCCGCTCCGGACGGTGCGGCGACGGATTGAGCGAAGTGGTCGTTCGCCCGAAAGGCGAGACGGGCGCGCGGAAAATGCGTTGTCACCCATGCCGCTGACGGAAAATGCGCGCTTCCCGCTAAGCTATTGAATTCATGCGCGAATCATGTCTCCCAAGCAAGCCATTTTGGACCAATTTTCCGATTCAAGCTGGCGACCATCTCCGGCACGAAAAGTGACGTCTTCCCAATAACGTGGGCCAAGCTGAGCAGTCCCGGGAGACCTTCGCATAGAGTGCGGTCGTCTCCAGCTTGCTATGTCCGAGCAGAACCTGGATGACGCGGATATCGGTGCCATCCTCCAGAAGGCGGGTGGCAAAGCAGCAACGACAGCGTCGATCGGCCGGGAGCCTGAAGAGCGGTCATTGCTTAGGGCTAAACCGTCGGCTGCGTCCAGCTCGATCGCAACCGAGAGCGCTCTGAGCAGCGGCTGAAAGTTCTTTCTTGCCCCCTGTCTCCCTGCTATCCTGAAAGTGAGGAGACGGCGCCATGAGCGAGAGCCGAAAGC